>JACRBM010000097.1 GCA_016219275.1 Chloroflexota bacterium | reverse complement strand
GGATTCAACTCGAGTGGGAGTCGCTCGCGCGCTGTCATAAAATATGCCACGGTATTGTCAGGATGTCCAATTTGAGTTCATTGAACGTCCGTGTATTCACCGTTTAGAAACTACCGAAGGATTTATGCCGAGCTGTACTAGCTCAATGGTGTGTATCTGAAAAACCTGTTTTTGACGATTTGGCTCGTTTTTGGATTGAGTTGAATGTAGACATTAACACGCGTAGACTTGGATCAAACCAGTTTGAGTTGGAAGTACAATTATTTCAAATTATCAGCAGATTGCGCTCCCCGGATATGATGTTAAAAAATTGGTTAGACCAACTTGGGCAGAAACTAGATTTGGAAAATCTACTCAAGTCATATCAGAAGATTAGGCCAGATGATGTTAACGAATATGATCGCTTAAAGAAAGCACTTAGACCTGGGCAACGTATGGCAAATTGGACACTCAAACGATTTGCAAAGACTCAAGACAAAATCCAAGTAACTACTCTTCATAGTAGCAAGGGCATGGAATTTGACATCGCAATCATTTTGGGTGCTGAGCAGATTAATCGGAACGACCGCAAACTAGCGTATGTCGGTGTGACTCGGGCCAAAAAGAAAGTTTACCTGCTCTACACTGGAAAATCAAATTTTGCCGACGAAATAAGAGAGCATTCTCCTAGAGGATTTTCCCATCATACACGACATTGAGAACGGGAAGCAAAGAATGGATGGCAGAGGAACACAGCTAGCCGATTCCGCCACCGTCGCGCATTTTTGGAATTGTAGTTTTCCATCCGCAGGATAATCGCATATGCTCCCCAACCAAAAACCGTCGCACCCTCGCGACGGTTTTTCTTTTCCTATCTTTTGCGCGCTTGGCGTTGCGCGCGCGTTTTCGTTTCGTACTCCTCTTCCTCTTCTTCGTCCTCTGGGGACACGTACGAAAACTCGCCACGCGCGCTTTTTCATCAACTTCGCAACCCAACCGGGCAAGCGAACGATCTTTGCGTTGTTCACTTACCCGTTTTCGTAGTATAATTGCCTCCAAAGGAGGTGTGTATGCCTGTTGTTCAAGTCGAAGCCCAGGTGCCGACCGATGAATTGTTAAAAGCCGTAGGACAATTAAACCAACCGGATTTGGAGCAGTTTGTCTTTCAGGTCATCGCATTGCGCGCCAAGCGTCAGGCGCCAGGTCTGCCACGCGCTGAATCCGAATTACTACTCAAAATCAATGAGGGTATCTCATCTGATATTCAAGAACGGTACGACACACTAATTGCAAAACGCGAAGCCGAAACACTGACATCTAACGAGCATACAGAACTGCTCCAGCTGACCCAGCAAGTTGAACAATTAGAAGTCCGGCGGATCGAAAATTTGGCAGAACTCGCGCGCTTGCGCGGAACATCGTTGACCACTCTAATGCAAGAGTTGGGAATTCAGCCGCCTGCCTATGTCTGACCAACGCATCTCTGCCGAACAAAAACAGACCCTGCTTGAACGCGCACACGGTTGTTGTGAATATTGCACAAGCCAAGCGCGTTTTGCGACACACTCTTTCTCCGCCGACCATATCCTTCCACGCGATGTGGGCGGAGAAACGGCGCTTGATAACCTTGCGCTGGCATGTCAGGGCTGTAATAGCCACAAGTATACCAAGACAGAAGCGCGCGACCCAGTATGAGTAACCTCGTTCCACTCTATCATCCACGACAACAACGTTGGCACGACCATTTTACATGGAATGATGACTTTACACTCATTGTCGGACTGACGCCCACAGGACGCGCGACGATTCAAGCGTTACACTTGAATCGCCAGGAACTCATCAACTTGCGACGCGTATTGTACGCAATGGGAGAGCATCCACCGGCAGATATTGACGACGAGGAAAAAGGCAACACCTGAACATTCGCAAGTACACCTGGACTCCCAACCAAAAACCGCCGCTCCCTCGCGACGGTTTTTCTTTGCCTATCTTTTGCGCGCTTGGCGTTGCGCACGCGTTTTCGTTTCGTACTCCTCTTCCTCTTCTTCGTCCTCTGGGGACACGTACGAAAACTCGCCGCGCGCGCGCCGCGCTTTTTCCTCGACATAGTACGTGAAATTACCCAGGTACTCGGTGAGCGTGCCATCGTCTAGTTCGACGATGCGATTTACTACATTGTCGAGAAAATAGCGGTCGTGCGAGATCACGAGCACCGTACCGTCGTAATCGTCGAGCGCGGCTTCGAGGATTTCGGATGAACGAATGTCGAGATTGTTCGTCGGTTCGTCGAGCAACAAGAAATTCGCGCCGCGCAACATCAACTTTGCCACTTGGACGCGCGCCTTTTCACCGCCGGACAGTTGGCTGATTTTTTTCTTGGCGTCGTCCATCGTAAACAAAAAACGTCCGAGCAAACCGAACAACTCGCGATCCACCATCGGACGCGCGCCGCGCAATTCGTCGCCGAGCGTCGCATCATAGTTCAGCGTTTGATGCTCCTGCGCGTAATACGCCACCGTCGTGCTCGGTCCGATTTGAATCGTCCCCTCGTCCGGCATTTCCGTACCCAGGATGCACCGAAACAACACGGTCTTGCCCGCGCCGTTCGCGCCGATGAGTCCCACGCGTTCGCGATGCCACACGGTCAAATTCGTCTCGCGCAAAACGGGGACGCCATCGAACGACTTGGACACTCCGCTGATCTCGATGGAGCGATTGCTCCCGCGCTGTTTCGCCGAGAGCGCCAGCCCCATCGTCTTGCGTTCGAGGCGCGGCTTGTCCACCTTGTCCATTTTGTCGAGCCGCTTTTGCATCGAGCGCGCGCGGCGCACAAATTTTTCATTCTGCCCCGCGCCCCAGCCCATCAAACGCCGAATCGAAAATTCGAGCCGCTTGACCTCGCTCTGCTGAATCTCAAACATCTGTTGCTGTTTGAGCAGACGTTGTTTCTTTTCGAACGCATACTCGGAATAGTTGCCGACGTAATGCGACAGCACACCGTCTTCGAGTTCCGCGATTTCTTCCGCGACAATGTCGAGCAAGTAGCGGTCGTGCGAAACGATGACGACCGCGCCCGGATAATCCGCGATCAGTTTTTCGAGAAACGCTTTGCCGTTGAGATCGAGATGATTGTCCGGCTCGTCGAGCAACAAGAGTTCCGGTTGCTCGATCAACAGTTTCGCCAAGCCGACCAGTTTTTTCTGTCCGCCGCTCAACGCGGCAATCGGCAAATTGAAATCGGCTTCTTCGAAACCCAGCCCGCGCAATGTCGCGCGCACGCGATTGTCAAAGTTCAATCCGCCCATGTCCTCGAACTCGGCGACCGCGCGTTGATGCGCGTCGAGCACGCGCTGCAATTTGCGCTCGTCGTTGTAAATCGCGGGATCGCCCATTTGCGCGTTGAGGCGCTCCATCTCGCGTTCGAGCGCGGCAAGCGTCGGCGACGCGTCGAGCGCCTCGACGATGACGGTGTGCGTCAGATCGAATTCCGGTTCTTGCGGCAAATAGCCGACGCGCACGCCGCGCGTGATAAACACACCGCCCGCTTTCGGCTCGTCCACGCCGGCGAGCATTTTCAAAATCGTGGACTTGCCCGCGCCGTTCGGACCGACCAAGCCGACGCGCGCGTCGTGGTACACTTCCCACGACAATTTTTCAAAGACGAGTTGTCCGCCAAAATATTGAGTTACGTTATCGAGCCGTGCGACCGTGCCGATGACCATTTACAACCCCGATACACAAGTAAACAAGAAAACAGGTAAACAAGTTCGCTTGTCTACCTGTATACGTGTTTACCTGTATACAGCGTACTTGCTTGCCCGCCACCTTGACGCGCCTATTTTACGCAATCATCTCTGAAATGCAAACAGCCACCGTGAAAAAAATCGCGGTGGCTGTCGTTGTCGAAACGAATCATCGCGCACGCGTCAACGGAACAGTGAAAGCACGATCAGGACGAGCGCCGCGAATCCAAGTCCCGCGCCCAGTCCGGCAAAGAAACTGGGTGATAATTCAATCGCGCGCTTGGGTAATGCGTCACTCGCGCCGCGCTTGCGATTCTCCGACCAATATCCCAGCACGAATCCGCCCGCGGCGGAAAACACGACGAGCGCAAGCGCGCCGCCGGCGAGAGCAATCGGCGAGAGCGCTGGTGGAGCGGCAGACGAACTCGTTGGCGCAGTCGTGACCGGCAAAGTTGGCAGCGCGATGGCAACCAGCGTCGGCGCGGGTGTGTTCGAGGGAATGGGTGTGGGCGAAGCAGTTACCGTCGCGGTGGGCTGCGGTTGAGATGTCGGCGTGGTAGTCGGAGCACGCGTTGGTGATGCGGTTGGAGTGGCGGCACGCGTCGGAGAAGGAGCGGCTCCAGCTGGCGCGGCGACACGTGAAATTTCACCCGGAATATCTGGGCGTGCTTCCATACACACCGCGTCGAACCATACGCGATTTTCTCCCGCGGTCTGATCCGTCGCCATCGCGCGCAAAAAGAGCGTCGCCGCCGGCGCGCGCGCGGTAAAGACCATCGTCATCTCTGGACGATTGAGCGCGGCATTGCCGTCAAACAGGTCCGGTCCCCAAATCACATTGGGCGATTTGGCGTCAGCGCCGCCCAACGGATCCACGCCCGCTTTGCGCCCGATCGTCTGGACGCGTACATTCGGACCATCGTACGATTTGGCGGCAAGACTGTATCCTAATCGAAACCAATAACTCGTGCCGGGAACCAAGCCACGAACCGTTTGGTAAATCCCAGCATCGAATTTGTTCGGCGTGTACATTTGCAAAGATCCATGCGGATCAATCTGCTCATTGTCTACCCAACGAAACGGCGGCGCGGTGCCAGTCATAACAAAAGCCGACCACGCGTTTGGGAGTGTGCCGTA
The DNA here is from genome assembly GCA_016219275.1 of Chloroflexota bacterium. Taxonomy (NCBI): domain Bacteria; kingdom Bacillati; phylum Chloroflexota; species Chloroflexota bacterium. The sequence goes on along the minus strand of JACRBM010000097.1, from coordinate 19,827 downwards.
CTTTGTATTGTACGGTATTCCCATCGAACCATTCAAAACCAGGTTGCGGGGATCGAGCGCACAGGGGTCTTTGAGCGTGATTGGTTTGTTGGGGGGCGGCGTACTCTGCCCAGGAGATTGCGCGAGCGCAACTTGGTTGGGCATGGTCAACACCATGACGCCAACCATCAAGAGGACTAGCCCACCGAGCACAACCCATTTGCTTGTCAACACTACGCGGCGCGGTCTGTTCATGTTGCACCTCCCCTTCCTAGTCAAGACTACCGCAATCGTATCACAGATAGACGGTTAGCGTCAAGCCCGTTTGCCGGGAATAACCTGGGTTTGGCAATTGAAATTGCCCCGCGTGAGCCAACGGCTGGTCGCCCGCTTACGCGGGCGAATCAGCGTCCACGTAGGTGGACGCCCGGCGAAACGCCCCCCGAGGCGATTTCAAACACCCCAATCGGTAGCCATGCAACAGTCTCAATATTTTTCCGCATCGCGATTGAAATGCAAACAGCCACCACGAATCATCGCGGTGGCTGTTAGGACGTGCGTAAGTAGGATTATACCAACTTGACGACGTTCGCGGCTTGCGGTCCCTTCGGGCTGTCTTCAACCGAGAATTCGACCTGCTCGCCTTCCTTCAAAGCGCGATACCCTTCGGACTGAATCGCCGAGAAATGCACGAAGACGTCTTTGCCACCTTCGTGTGCGATAAAGCCATAGCCCTTTGAAGCGTTGAACCATTTGACGGTTCCGGTAATGCGATCTGCCATTGTGATTTCCCCCCTTTCGGTGCGGATTGCCGAGTAGGGATAAGCGCAAAACAAAACGCCCAAGCCCTCGTCCTTGCTTGAGCGTCGTTCGACGTACCCTTACACAGACTTGCAACTAGGCACATTATCTTCGGATTTCAGTTTTTGTCAACTCGGCTCGGCAGAAAACCAGGGCTTTGTCAAAGTCGCGCCTATCTGTCATTGCGCGCGATTTTTGCGAAGCAATCCCCAAAGGTGTTCGGAGACTGCTTCGCTTCACTCGCAGTGACATTCGGATTTTGAAAGTCCTATCGTTCTAAACAACGCGCGTTGACGCGCGGCTTGATTCCAACTATACTGATTATCGAGGATTCACTGTGGCAATCAATCTATCGGACTCGCTCCGCAACGCATTTCAATTGCGTGGTAACGCTCACAAACAAATGACCCGGCATCGCGGCACGAAGAAGGCGGCTATATCGTCGTCGAAGCTGATGGCTCGCTAGGCGTGCGGTGGTGGCAACCCGGCAAGTCCGCGATGATCACTCCACCGAAACGCGCACGGGACGGATCGTTCGATGGACGCAAGGTCGTCGGCGAATTTCACACGCATCCGCATCCACGGAAAGATGAACAAGGCAGAGTGTGGGAGCTCGAACCGAGCGCGATTGACATCAACGGAATTCGGAACGAGAAATATCCGGGCATCAGTTATGTGATCGGTTGGGAACACATTTGGCAGATCGAACCGGACGGACGGGTTACACGAATCGGACTGCGCGCCAAACTTTTGGCGGTGTCCGGGCGGGCGAAAGGATAAAAACGTATGAGTATCGCTCGATCAAAAATCAATCACGCGATTCGTCGTCAAGCACACACTGCAAGAACGGCGACGGCTTTGGCTGGCGCAACGATGATTCCGGCAGAGCTCGCCGTTCGCCGCATCGCGGAGAATGAAGGATTGACGCGCGGCTTTGATCCAAAAAATTTTCGTCTTGAAATTAGTGAAAGCCGCACCGCGTATTCAGTGGTGTTTATGCCCAAAGCGCGCGTACGCGGCGGTGGGTTGCGTATCGGCATCGGCAAACGCGATCTCAAGGTAAAAGAAATTGTTCATTTGCAATGAGACAAATCGAAAATGAATCCACTCAACCGTAATGAAATCTGGCAACTCGTGTGCGAATATACGCAGAGCGATTTGCTCCGCAAGCATATGCTCGCGGTGGAAGCCGCGATGAAATGGTACGCGCGCAAATTCGGCGAGGATGAAAACTTGTGGGGCAACATCGGGCTCGTCCACGACTTTGCGTACGAAAAATTTCCCGACCAGCATCCGCAAAAGGACGGCGAGATTTTGCGCGAACTTGGCTTTCCCGAAGACTGGGTGCGCGCTATCTGGTCGCACGGTGACCGTCTTGACATTCCGCGCGTGACACCGCTGGAGAAAACGCTCTACGCGGTGGATGAACTGACCGGGCTAATCATCGCGGTCGCGCTCGTGCGTCCGTCGAAAAAACTCGCGGAAGTGGATGTATCGTCAGTAAAGAAGAAATGGAAGGACAAGGCGTTTGCGCGCGGCGTCAATCGCGAGGATATTGCGAAAGGCGCGGCAGACCTGGGCGTGCCGCTCGATGAGCACATTGGGAATGTGCTTGAGGCGCTGAAGGGAAGCGCGGAGACGCTGGGAGTGTAACACAGCCGGGAGCAAGGGAGCAGAGGGGCAGGGGAGAAATTGTTCCGTCTACTCTCCCCGGCTCCCCGGCTCCCCGGTTCCCTTGCTGTCTGAAAGAAATCCCCCCTCGCGTCCGTACCTCACTGCCACAATCTCCGCAAGAATCGCCAGCGCCATTGCCTCCGGCGTCCGCGCGCCCAAGTCCAAACCGATCGGTCCATGCACGCGCGCCAAGAATTCGTCTGTGACGCCGCGCGCGCGTAGTTCGGCGAAATGTTGTTGGCGCGTTTCGCGCGAGCCCATCGCGCCGATGTAACGCGGCGATGTGCGCGACAACGCGGCGAGCGCGGGAATATCGAACTTTGGGTCGTGCGTGAGAATCGCGACGTAGGTGGACGCGTCAATCCGCATCTGGGCGAGCGCGTCGTCGGGCCAGGCGACGATGATTTCATCCGCCGTCGGAAAACGTTCGCGATTCGCAAAGCGTCCGCGCCCATCCACAATCGTCACGCGAAAACCGAGCGTCTGCGCGAACTGGGTCAACGGAATCGCGGTGTGCACCCCGCCAAGGATGATGAGTTTCGGTTTCGGCGCAAACACCTCGATGAACACCGCCACGTCGCCGTACTCGCGCTGCGCCGATGCTTCATGTTGCAGAGCGTCTTGCGTGTCTTGTGTAACCCGCGCGGTCAACGCGGCTTCCCCCAAATCGCCGGACACGCGACCATCGGGATACACCAACAACTTGACACCGATGTGCGCGCCATTCAACACGGTCGCGACTGCGAACAATTTCTCTTCGGCTAGATTGCGTTTCAGTTCGTCGAACATGCTTGACTTGGTCCTATCCACGTAGATATCGCTCACAAATTATTTCGATCAAGCGCGTCGGGAAGGTGATTTGATCGGACGAGGTAATTGCAGAGGAAGAAAGCGCGGCGCGGCTGGCGAAAAACCAGACGCGGCGGTCAGCCAATTCCACGATACTCCTCAATCGTCGCGCCGTGCGTGCCAGATTCGAAATCCACGCGCAAGGATGGCGCATTTTGAAGTGATGCCACATCTATGTTGCCAATCGTCGCGCGTCCCTGCTTCAATGTCTTGGAGTAACGAAACCCTTTCCAACGCATCGTCACGCGCAGGGGGTCGGGGAGCGGCTCGACTGAAACGACTGACACCTCGATCACGCCGTCGTTCGGCTTGACATTTTTCGCCACCCACACTTCCACCTTGACATCATTTTGCAGCAGAGTGATCGTATCGGAGAGAATCAGCGCGCGTTCCGCCGCGCCTGAGCCGCGCAGCGCCGCGTAGGTGGGCACGGCGAACAAGCCGCGCAAGAGCGCGGGTGAAACCTGGAATTGCAGACCGAGCGGCGCGCCACCGATGCGTCCACGCACCCGCGCCGTCCACGCCGAATTGTCACGCGGCGGGACGAGGAAGGGCAACGCGCGCGAGGCAAATTCCGGCGTGGGCTGAACCCGCAGAGCATCGCGTAACAAATGATGCGCGGTACGACACGCCGCACACGTTCGCAAATGTCGTCCCACCGCCGGATACAGCGTGCGCGCGTTCTCGCCACGCGTCTCCGCATCCACGTAAAATTCCAATGCCGCTTGGCATTCGGCGCAAGTCAGACGATTGGATAGTTTCATTTCAAACTCCTTCCAGACGAACTCTTTCTACTTGATTGACGCGATTTGCCGTCGCTTTCTTGCGGGTGCGGTGAAAGGAGTTTTTTTCGTAATTGCTCTAATGCGCGATGGTGCAAATTGTAAACAGATTGGGAGCCAATGCCTTCCTGTGCGCCAAATTCGGCGAGCGTCATCCCGTCCATATAAACGGCTTGAATCAGGCGACGCTGTGTCGCGCTCTTGAGTTCGGCGATCCCCACACGCACCAACTCGCGATCTTCGACTTGCTCGAACAAGCCGTCCGCGTGCGGATGCGCCACCGTCTCATCGAGCGCCGCGGTATTGCCATCCTCCAACGTCACCGACGCATCGAGCGAAGTGCGGTAGCGTACGCGATTCAGCACATCGGGTGAACGCGTGTACTTTGCCAGGATTCGACGATTGAGAATCGTCGTCGCCCACGCGTCAAATGCCACATCGAACGGATACGCGTGGTTGAAAATCACCCAGCATGTTTCGCTCGCAAAATCGGGGGCTTCGGCGAGCGCAATCTCATCATTCCGCAAGGATCGCAAAACGGTGTACGCGCGCCGCGTGAGCAATGCTTGGAGACGATTCCATTCGGTCGCGTCGCCGTCTTGCAACGCTCGCACGCGCGCGTCTTCCGCGAACACCAGTCCCGTGACGCGCGCGATGTATTCGGAGAGCGTCACCTTCGCGTCTTGCCCCCGCGCCGATGCAAAGCGCGTCAAACGTCCATTCGCTATGTTGGCTTCGACGACGCGAATGACACGACGAACGAGCTGGGTGGATTGCCGAGCGGAGTCGTATGTGACAACGTGCTTGCGCGCCAGCGTGCGAATTGCCTGACGCGTGGTTTTGGGAATAGGCAAGGACGAACCTGGGTCAAAGAATAGTACGCTCTGGATAACGACGTGCACTGGAAATTATACTCTCATCGAACGCGATGTCAACAAGAACTCAAACCCCCGCCCCCACCCTCCCCTCACCCGTTGCTTCGCAACAGGGGAGGGAGAATTGTTCCCTTCCCTGCGACAGCGGGGGAGGGTTAGCGTGGGGGTGGGGGTTCGGGTGGGAGTAATTGTTTGCAAGATTCTCCGATGGGGATATAATCGAATGTGACATTTGAAAGTTTTTGGAGAACCATGAGTACATCTCTCACACCAACGTTCGACCCGTCGCACGACATTTATCACTACGAGCATCATCCACTCGACGCGCTCTTTTCGCCGAAGAATGTTGCCGTGATCGGCGCGACGGAGACTCCCGGAACCGTAGGACGCACGATTCTGTGGAATCTAGTCAGTAACCCTTTTGGCGGGACCGTCTTCCCCGTCAATCCAAAACGCCCCGGTGTCTTGGGGATCAAAGCGTATCCCAGCATTTCCGCTGTGCCGGAACCGGTTGACCTTGCCGTCATCGTGACGCCTGCGCCAACCGTGCCCGGCATTATCGGCGAATGTGTGAATGCGGGAGTTAAAGGTGCTATCGTGATTTCTGCCGGGTTCAAGGAAATCGGACCGGCGGGCGCGGAATTGGAACGACAAATAATGGAACACGCACGCCGCGGCAAGATGCGAATCATCGGACCGAACTGCCTCGGCGTGATGAGCACGATCAGCGGATTGAACGCGACGTTTGCCGCCGCGATGGCACGGCAAGGCAACGTCGGTTTCATCACGCAAAGCGGCGCACTCGCCACCGCGATTCTCGACTGGAGTTTTCGCGAGAACGTCGGCTTTAGCTCGTTTGTTTCGATTGGCTCGATGCTCGACGTGAGTTGGGGCGACCTGATTTACTATCTCGGCGACGACCCGCACACGAAAAGCATCGTCATCTACATGGAAACAATTGGCAACGCGCGCGCGTTCCTTTCCGCCGCGCGCGAAGTGTCGCTCGTCAAACCGATCATCATCATCAAGCCCGGTCGCACCGAGAGCGCGGCGCGCGCCGCCGCCTCGCACACCGGCTCGATGACCGGCAGCGACGAAGTCTTGGAAGTTGCGTTCAAGCGCAGCGGCGTGTTGCGCGTCAACAGCATCGCCGAATTGTTCTACATGGCAGAGGTGCTCGCGAAACAACCGCGCCCGAGAGGACCGCATCTCACGATTGTCACGAATGCGGGCGGACCCGGCGTCATCGCGACCGACGCGTTGATCATGAGCGGCGGCGAACTCACCGACCTCTCCGCCGCGACGATGGAATCGCTCAATAAAATTTTGCCGCCGCAGTGGAGTCACAACAATCCGATTGACGTACTCGGCGATGCGAGTCCCGAACGATACGCGCAAGCGTTGGAAATCGCGGCGCAAGACCCAAACGCGGACGGTATGCTCGTCATCCTCACGCCGCAAGCGATGACCGCGCCGACCGATACCGCGGAGAAACTCAAACCGTACGCGCACAGTACCGGCAAGCCGGTCATCGCGAGTTGGATGGGCGGCTCGGACGTCGAACCGGGCGAAGCGATTCTCAATCGCGCCGGCATTCCGACGTTCGCGTATCCCGATACCGCGGCGCGCATGTACAATTACATGTGGCAGTACGCCGATAACTTGCGCGGGCTGTACGAAACACCAATGGATTTTGCCGATCCCGAAGAAGGTCAATCCGCGCGCATGAAAGCAGAAAAACTGATCGCGTCCGTGCGCGAAACCGGACGCACGATTCTCACCGAGTCCGAATCGAAACAATTGCTCGCGCTCTACGGCATTCCCGCCGTCGAGACGCGCGTCGCGCCAAGCGAAACGGACGCGGTTCGTATCGCGGATGAAATGGGTTATCCGGTCGTGCTCAAGTTGTACTCAGAGACGATCACGCACAAGACGGATGTTGGCGGCGTGCAGTTGAACATTCGTAACGCCGAAGGTGTCCGTCAATCGTTCCGCGCGATTCAAACCTCTGTCACCGACAAAGTTGGCGCGCAACACTTCCAGGGCGTCACCGTCCAACCGATGATCAAACTCGAAGGGTACGAATTAATTCTCGGCAGTAGCATTGATTCGCAGTTCGGTCCCGTCCTGTTGTTCGGCACCGGCGGACAACTCGTCGAGGTGTACAAGGATCGCGCGCTCAGCTTGCCGCCACTCACGACGACGCTCGCGCGGCGCATGATGGAAGCAACGCGCGTCTACAAGGCGCTCAAGGGCGTGCGCGGGCGCAAGCCAGTGGACCTTGACGCGCTCGAGCAACTTATGGTACGCTTCAGTCAACTCGTCGCCGAGCAACGTTGGATCAAGGAGATTGACATCAATCCGTTGCTCGCGTCGCCCGAACGCTTGATCGCGCTCGATGCGCGCGTCGTCGTACACGACAAGGACGTGACGCGGGCGCAACTGCCGCGCCTCGCAATTCGCGCGTACCCGACCCAGTATGTCAAATCGTGGACGGCGAAGAACGGACGCAAGATTCTCTTCCGCCCGATTCGTCCCGAAGACGAGCCAGGTCTGATCAAGTTTCACGCGACGTTATCGGATCGCAGCGTGTACTTGCGCTACAAACAACCCATGCTGTTGGGCGAACGCGTCGCGCACGAACGCTTGGCGCGCATTTGCTTTGTGGATTACGACCGCGAACTCGCGCTCGTCGCCGAATGCGATGATCCCGAATGCAACGAGCGCGTGATTATGGCAGTCGGGCGGCTCACGCGGTTGCATGGCGGCGACGACGCGCGGTTGACCATGCTCGTCAACGACGCGTATCAAGGCATCGGCTTGGGCAAGGAATTGATCCATCGCTTGCTGCACATGGCGCGCGACGAAAAGATCGCGCGGGTGAACGCGGTGCTCACGGCGGACAATGCCGCAATGAAACATCTGCTCGAAGGATTTGGCGCGCGTTTTCAACCCGTCACCGATGGCAAGATGGTACTGAGCGAGATTGATTTGTAGGAAAGATTGTGGTAAACAGGTAAACAGGTAGACCCGTAACTTGTTTACCTGTTTACCGGTCTACGGTACGACCATTTCATACTCACACGGAGGAATCCGCATGGAATATACGCGATTGGGACGCACCGCGCTGCAAGTGAGCCGGTTGTGTCTTGGCACAATGAACTTTGGTCCGTTCGCGGGCGAACGCGAGAGTTTCGCGATGATGGATCAGGCGCTCGACCTGGGCATCAACTTTTTCGATACGGCGAACGTCTACGGACGCAAACTGGGCGAAGGCATCACCGAAACGATCCTGGGTCGGTGGTTCGCGTTGGGAGGACGCCGCGAGCGCGTCGTGCTCGCGACCAAAGTGTACGGTCGCATGGGCGAACGTCCCAACGAATCGCGTCTTTCGGCGTACCACATTCGCCGCGCGTGCGATGAGAGTTTGCGGCGCATGCAAACCGATCACATTGACCTCTATCAAATGCACCACATTGATCGCAACGCGCCCTGGGACGAAGTATGGCAAGCAATGGAGCAACTCGTCACCCAGGGCAAGGTGATCTATGTCGGATCGTCCAACTTTGCCGGGTGGCACATCGCACAGGCGAACGAAGCTGCGCGCGCGCGGAACTTTTTCGGTCTCGTGTCGGAGCAATCGCTCTACAATCTCGCTGCGCGCACGATTGAACTCGAAGTGATTCCGGCGTGTCGCGCGTACGGACTCGGCTTGATTCCATGGAGTCCGCTCGCCGGTGGGTTGCTCGGCGGCGCGTTGCAAAAAGCCAACGCCGGTCGGCGCGCCGAGGAAGCGCGCCAAAAACAAATTGAAGAAAAACGTCCGCAACTCGAACAATACGAGGCGCTCTGTCGCGAAATCGGCGAGCAACCGGCGGATGTCGCGCTCGCGTGGTTGATGAGCAAGCCCGCGGTCACCGCGCCGATCATCGGACCGCGCACAGCGGAGCAACTGACCGGCAGCTTGCGCGCGCTCGAACTCAAGTTGAACGACGACGTAATCAAACGTCTCGAAACGATCTTCCCCGGTCCGGGCGGTGAAGCGCCCGAAGCGTACGCGTGGTGAGTACGACCGCCGACAAACGACGGCAGACCGCCGCAAATGATTTGCGGCGGTCTGCCGTCGGCGGGCAGTGGTCTCGTGCAAGGAGCAAAAGATGGAAAAACGACGATTCGGTCGCACCGGTCACATGAGCACGGTCGCGATCCTGGGTTGCGCGGCGTTCGGTCAGGTGTCGCAAGCCGAAACGGACGCGGCGATGGAACGCGTCATCGCGGCGGGGGTCAATCACATTGACATCGCACCGTCGTATGGCAACGCTGAAGCGCGCCTCGCGCCATGGATGAAACTGACGCGCTCACATTTCTTCCTGGGATGCAAAACAACCGAGCGCACGCGCGAAGGCGCGTGGGCGGAATTGCATCGCTCGCTCGAACGGTTGGGCGTGGAACAATTCGATCTGTATCAATTGCACGCGGTCAAGACGTTCGAAGAACTCGATCAAGTGACCGCGCCCGGCGGCGCGCTGGAAGCCGCCATCCAGGCGCGCGCGGATGGACTGACGCGCTTTATCGGCATCACCGGACACGGTTTCCTCGCGCCCCAGGTCTATCTCGAAGCGCTCAAACGCTTTGACTTTGATTCCGTGTTGTTTCCACTGAACTTTGTCCAGTACGCCAATCCCGATTATCGCCGCGCCTCGGAAGAGCTGATCCGCACGTGTCGCGCGCGCGATGTCGGGACGATGGTCATCAAAGCGATTTGCAAACGTCCCTGGGGCGACCGCCACCGATCCTTTGCGACATGGTACGAACCGTTCGCCGATCCAGTCCACATTCAACAAGCCGTTGATTTCGCCTTGTCGCAAGATATCACTGGGTTGTGCACTGTCGGCGATGTGTCGCTCTTGCCGCTCATGCTCAATGCGTGCGCGCGCTATACGGCGCTCACCCCGGCGGATCAAGCCGCGCTCATCGCGACAAGCGCACACTACGAACCTTTATTCGCGTAACACCGCACCGTGACAAGGAGGTCACTTGGCATATCGAATCACACGCGATTGTATCGCCTGCGGTATGTGTATATTGCAATGTGTGAATCGGGCGATCTATGTCAACACGAACGACAGATACGCGATCAACTCCGAACGGTGTACCGAGTGCATCGAACTCGGCAAACGCCGCTGTCACTTGATTTGTACCGTCGGAGCGATTCAACCCGACCCGGCGCATCAAGAAACCAAAGCAGTCTTGTGGGAGAAACTGCGCCACCTGCCCACGATACCAACCCGTTGAATCAGCAGACCTCGCCGCGTTTTTCGCGACGGGGTTTTGCTTTTCCTCGCTTGATGGTATAATCACGTCACGATGGAATCGGCGAATCTTTGGGTAGCACAATCCGATCCACCCACGATGGATCCACCTCTGCACGCCAGCGCGCTAGAGTATTTGGTTGACGGTCTCGCGCTGTTCGATGCGGACCAGCGCGTCGTGTTGTGGAATCGCCGCGCGGCGGAATCGTTGCGAGTACGTGCCAACGAACTACTAGGCGAATCCATTCAGATGTTGATCGCACGTCTCGCGGCGCAGACTGCCGCGCCGGACGATACGCGCGCGCAACTTGACGCCGCGTTCGCTTCGCTGGATGGCGCGGTCGAACTTACCATCGTCCGATCCGAGGACGCGACGATGATCTTCACTGCGCGCTTTTTTCCAGTGCGCGATGCGACCGGCAATCACTTGGGCGCTGGGTTGCTCTTGCGCGATGTGACGCGCGAACGCGAAGCAGACGCGATGAAATCGCAACTGCTCTCCACGGTGTCGCACGAACTTCGCACCCCACTCGCCTCGATCAAGGGCTTTGCGACGACGCTCTTGCGCCAAGACGTCAAGTGGGACGAAGCGACGCAACGCGATTTTCTCCGCATCATCGAAGAAGAAAGCGACCGGCTCACCGAGATCATTGACAACCTGCTCGAAATGTCGCAGATCGAAGCCGGCGCGTTGCGCGTGAAAAAAGAGCCGACGCAATTACGCGCGCTCATTCGCGATGTGGTGGACGAAACGCGGATGCGCACCGAGTCGCATTATTTCATCACCGACTTGCCGGCGGAATTGCCGCGCGCGTTCGCCGATCCGCGCCGCGTGCGCCAAGTGTTACGCAATCTGCTCGAAAACGCGATCAAGTACACCAAAGGCGGCGCGATTACGATCACCTGTGAAGTTGAGCGCGAGCATATTTTGATCAGCGTCGCCGATCAAGGCGATGGCATTCCGCCGGTGTTGCTCGATAAAATTTTCGAGCGCTTCTATCAAGTGGACGGCGCGTCGACGCGTCGCGTCGGCGGCAGTGGGTTGGGGCTGGCTATTTCGCGCGGCATCATCGCGGCGCACGGCGGTAAAATTTGGGCAGAGAATACCGCCCCGCGTGGCAGTGTATTTCGTTTCACGCTTCCACTCGCGCCGATCGAATCCAACGAATGAGGTAACGCAAACATGAGCGCCATCACGATCACCTTCTGGGGGGTCCGCGGCAGTTATCCGGCGCCGGGCGTCCAGACTGCGCGCGTCGGCGGCAATACGCCGTGCGTCGAGATATGCGCGGGCAATCACACGATCATTCTCGACGCGGGGACCGGCATCATCGCGCTTGGCAATGCCATGGTCGCCCAGCAACGCGCCGATCAAAAACCGATCACTGCAACGCTCCTCATTTCACACACGCACCACGATCACACCCAGGGTTTTCCATTCTTCACGCCAACGCATTATCAAACGACCACGCTCCACGTCTTTGGTCCCAAAACGTTGCACCAGGATTTGCAGGACGTACTCGCGCGCGCGATGCTGCCGCCGGTTTTTCCGATCACACTCGACGAATTGCCCTGCGTTCGATTTATGCGTAACTTGCAAGAAGGCGAAAGCATCCTGCTAAACTCGACGAGCAACGAGCCGCGCGTGTTCCAAGATGCGCGCGATCAACTGCCGCTCACCGACGACGTGGTACGAATTCGCGCGTTGCGTTCGCACGCGCACCCGCAAGGCGTGTTCATCTATTGCATCGAGTATCGCGGCAAGTCGGTCGTGTATGCGACCGACACGGAAGGGTACACCGGCGGGGACCAACGGTTGATCAATTTCACGCGCGGCACGTCGTTGCTGATTCACGACGCGCAGTATTTGGAAGACGAGTACGCGAGCATCACGTCGCCGCGTCAAGGATGGGGACACAGCACGTGGCAAATGGCGGTTGCGGTCGCGCGCGCCGCGGACGCGCAACGGCTCGCGCTCTTCCATCACGAGCCAACGCACGATGATGATCGGCTGGAACGTTTGGAACGCGATGCGCAAGCCGCGTTTCCGAATACATTTCTCGCGCGCGAAGGAATGACTATCGAATTGTAGGGGACGCGCGCCATAGAAAAAACCAGGTTTCTTCGAGAAACCTGGTTTTTGATTTCACGTCAATTGCTCAATCGCCGCGCGCAGACCGACGAGCATCGTCTCCAACGCCATCGAAGCGCGCGGCGGGCTTGTACCGACAACTTGTTCGGGCAGCGGCGGCAAGTGAATGAACCCAGCCATCGTCCGCGATTTTGTTTGCGCGAGGTGATGCAACATGGTGAACATGGCTTGATTGCACAAAAACGTTCCGGCGCTCGACGATAATTCGACCGGCACACCAGCCGCGATGATCGCGTCGCGCATCGCGCGCAAGGGGAGCGTGCTGAAATACGCGGCGGGCGCATCGTGCACAATCGGCTCGTCCACGATTTGCGCGCCGGCATTATCCGCGATGCGAAAATCGAGCAGGTTGATCGCGACGCGTTCAAGCGACATCACCGCGCGGTGCGACGCTTCGCCAAGCATCACGACCGCGTCAGGACGCGCCGTTTCGAACGCGTCGAGCAACGCGTCGGAAACGCGCGTGCGGTCCACCGGCAAAATCGCGGCGACCAATTCGATGCCGGGTATTTTCTCGCGCGCCAACGCGCGCGTCACTTGCTCGGATGGATTGACCGGCGAGCCGCCGAACGGCTCGAACCCAGTGAGGAGCAGTTTCATTGTGTAACCTGGACCACAGTTTTTTTGTTTGGCAAAATAACCAAGAGCGGCAAACCCAACAAGGGCACAATCGCGCTGACGAAGAACGCGGTACGTAGACCGAATCCATCACCCAACCAACCGAGTCCGATTACCACAATCGAACGCACAAAGAAACTCAGCGCCATGTAAAAGCCATTCGCAAGCGCACGGTTCTGCGGAAAACTCTCTTGCACCAATGCCATCGTGACCGGCGTGATGGACAACGCCGTGAAACCCAGGATGAGCAACAACGGCAAACGCATCCAACCCGTTGCCGCAAGGAACACAAACATAAAAATGGATGTCGGCAGAATCGAAGCGAACAACATCCAACGCCGTCCCAGTTTATCGCTCAACGTACCGCCGAAAAACGCGCCGACGACGCCCGCCGCTTGCAGAGACGCAAGACCGAAACTCGCCATCGAAAATGTTTCGCCCTGGTCGTGCAAGAGCACCGGCAAGTACGTCACCAACGCCGCGCTCATAAAAACATGAATGATGATCAAGCCAACCAACACGGCGATGATTTTTCGCTTGCCCCTTAATTCTTGGCGCAGTGATACGCCTTTTTGCTGCGATTTCGCGGCATGGGTTGGGTCAGCGGGCATGTTCAGGAAAAGAATCGCCGACGCAAGCAAACCACCAACCATCAGCCAATAGATGTTGGGCAGAGTCAGGACCGGAACCGCCACTGCAATGACCAGCGGTCCGATAAAACGCCCCGACTCACCGCCGACCATCCACAGACTCATTCCCAGACCCAGTTTGGATCCCGAATGATTTCCAGTCAACACCGGTCCAACCGCGTGAATGCACGCGGAGCTGACGCCGACAATCGTCAACAAAATCGCGAGCGTTAGGTAATTAGGCGCGAGACCAAGCAGACTCATCGCGACGCCGGTGACCGCTGGCGCCAAGATCACAAAGTAACGCGCGCCAAAACGATCAGCAATGCCGCCGATGAATGGTTGCGCCAACGACGCCTCTTGCATGAACACCGACAAAAGACCGGCTTCGGCATTGGACAATCCCAGGTTCTCTTTGAACACGATCAACAGCGGCGCAAGAAACGCGGTGTACGTATCGTGAATCCAATGCCCTGCCGCAATGGTCAAAACACGGTTCCGATCGAATTGCTCGGCATCAAGAGTTGGATTCAGCAACGACCGAGTTGCAACGGATGGATTACTTGGAGATGTCACATTTTGCCTTTCATTTTCGCAGTGTTTCTGCAAAAAAATCCGCGAACCCTCGCGTCGCTTGCGCGGATTCGCGGATAGAATTTTATCGTAACGGCGGCTAGACCTCGGTGACGACCGGAATCACCATCGGACGACGATGCGTTTTTTTGTAGAGATACTGACTCAACACGTCCTTGAGTGTCGCGCTCAACCCAGCATCGCGCCCACCCTTGAGCGTGTTGAGAATCGCTTCCTTCGCGCCGGCGATCAACTCTTCGGAGACTTCGGCGTAGACAAAACCGTGCGTGATGATTTCGGGACCAAACACCAATTCGCCGGTGTGCGCGTCGAGCGTGACGAGCGCGACGAGAAAACCGTCTTCGGAAAGATGATGCCGCTCGCGCAGAACTGTCGAACCGATATCACCGATGCCGAGTCCATCCACGAGCACGTCGCTCGCCGGCACGGTCTCGTGCGCGAGACGCGCGCATCCTTCATCGTCGAACTCGACGACGCTGCCGTTCTCGACGACGAAAACGTGATCGCGCGCGATGCCGAGCGATTGCGCTAGGCGCGCGTGCAACGCGAGGTGGCGATACTCGCCGTGCAACGGCACAAAGTATTTCGGTCGCAAAAGATTGATCATCAATTTTTGTTCTTCGCGGCTCGCGTGCCCGGAAACGTGCACGTTCATCAACTCGTGGTACACGACGTTCGCGCCGGCGCGGAACAAATTGTTCAGCGTCTTGTTGATCATCTCCTCGTTGCCGGGAATCGGCGTCGCCGAGAGAATGACCGTGTCGCCGGGCGCGAGCGTCACTTGCTTGTGATCGCGATTCGCCATCTTGGTCAGCGCGCTCGTCGGCTCGCCCTGCCCGCCGGTGCACACCACGACAATTTCGTTCGGCGGGTGTTTGTGCATCTGATCCGCACGAATCAACACACCTTCCGGCACACGCAAGTAACCCAGCTCGGTTGCCATCTTGACGTTGTCTTGCATCGAGCGACCGACGACGACGACGTGGCGATTGAAACGCACGGCTGTGCCAATCACCTGTTGAATGCGCGAGATGTTCGACGCGAACGTCGCGATGATGATGCGCGCCTCGGCGGTGGCGAACACGCGCGTGAAACTTTCGGCGACCGTTTCTTCCGACGGCGTGTGTCCCGGCGAATCCGCGTTCGTGCTGTCGCTCATCAACACGAGCACGCCGCGCCCGCCCAGTTCCGCGAGTTTCGCAAAATCGGTCAGTTGTCCATCCACCGGGCTGGGATCGAATTTGAAATCGCCGGAGTGGACGACCGTGCCGAGCGGCGTGTGAATCGCGAGACCAACACCATCGGGCACGCTGTGACTGACGTGAAACGTCTCGACCGTCAGCGGCGCGAGGTCAATCGTGTCGCGCGTTTGAACCGTGTGCAGCGTCGCGTCCTTGAGCAGTTTGTGTGTCTTGAGTTTAACTTCGATCAAACCGCGCGTGAGCGGCGTCGCGTAAATTGGAACGTTGAGGCGCGGCAAAATGTACGGCAGCGCGCCGATGTGGTCTTCGTGTCCGTGCGTGATGACGATGCCGCGCACCTGATCTTTGCGTTCGAGCAAGTACGCAATATCCGGAATCACAATGTCCACACCGAGCATATCATTTTCGGGGAACATGAACCCGGCGTCAATCACGACAATCGCATCGCCGTACTCGACGAGCGTCATATTTTTGCCGATCTCGCCTGCGCCGCCGAGAGGGATGATTTTTAATTTAGGTTTCAAGATATTTTTCTACCTCTAGCAAAACAAACGAGAGGTCATGTCGTGGATCGCCAACGAGCGAGGATGAACTCGGCGTACCTCTCGCATCGTGAAAGTGATGCGGAGCGTTTTCCAGCTTTGGAAAATGCGGCGCGTTGTCCCAGCGCAGGATTGTGGAAGCGCCAGAGAAAAATTGGTACGAATACCGAACGCCCACCGTATCTTGTTTGATTCTTACTTGGAGTGTGAAACGTCGCTTGATCCGGCAACGTACCTTTAGCACAAATTCCCCGCCCGGCGCTAGGTCGCGTTGCAGAACGCGACAATCGTCCAAGATTAGCGAACGCTCAAGCATTTGGAGAATTTCGTCAATCAATTCTCAATTGCCTTCTTGGCTTTGCGCCACGCGGCAAGCATCGCCAGAGCCGCTTCCCATTCCATCCATTCGTCTTCTTGGCGCATGGTCGCTCGTCCTCGCAGACGTTTGCCAAAGGTATCAAAATTCACTCGGTGTTTTTTCTCGAATCGCTTGACGCGGGATTCGTACAGCGATATTTTGCGATTGATCTGCTCAATAGCAATGCCACGAATCGCATCTGTCTGGGTTGGATAGCGCCCCATTCCAACTAGCGTATTCGCAATCACTTCAAGTGTTTTGATTGCCGGTGGTTCAAGCATTGCCGCTCCTTTCTAAAACATACTCAACTGTTGCGGAGGTTCCGGTTTTTTCTCTTCGGCTTGTTCTTTTAGCGTCGCCAACTGCTTAAGAATTTCCGGCACGCGCTTGAAATCGTCTTCGAGTACGCGGCGCAAACTGGGTTGGTGCAACGCGGCTGCCGGATGGTACATCGGCAAGACGACCAGGTTGCCAAATTTGCGCGGCTTGCCGTGAATCTCGCCGATTTTCCGGTCGGCGAACCAGCGCATCATCGCAAAGCGGCTGATCGTGATGATGATTTTGGGTTTGATAAGTTCGATCTGCTGGTCGAGGTATGGTCGGCACGCATCCATTTCTTCCGGGAGCGGATCGCGGTTTTGCGGTGGACGACATTTGATCACGTTGCAAATATAAATCTGCTCGCGTTTCAAGTTGATGCCGGCGAGCAACTCGTCGAGAAATTTTCCTGCTGCGCCGACGAACGGACGCCCTTGTTGGTCTTCGTGAAAGCCCGGCGCTTCGCCGATCATCATAATCTCGGCGTTCTCCGGTCCCTCGCCGGGCACCGCGTTCGTGCGCCCCTTCGAGAGATCGCATTTTTTGCACACGCGCACTTGCGCGTAAAGGTCAGTGAGTTCGGACATTGCTTGCTCCCGTATCCCGTATTCCGTATTGCGTATTCCGTATTGCGTAGGACTGAACACTGTTCACTGTTTACTGTTCACTGTTCACTGCTTCGCCCCGCACTCGGGACAAAACTTGGGTGCGCCTTCCATCGGCTTGCCACACTCTTTGCAAAACTTTTTCTGGGCGACTGGCTTGCCGCATTCGGGACAAAACTTGCCGCCCTTGACATCCGCGCCGCAGTTCGGGCACGCGCCGGCAATCGTCTGTTTGAATTTGTCGGCAGACACGTAATCCACCGTCGCCGCTTTCTCGCGCGCGTCGGAAATTGCCGCTTCGGTTTGAATCGCCGAGTACTCGGCTTCGAGGTCGGGCGCGCACTCTTTGCACAAACTACGCGCGGTGTTCCAGCAGACATCTTTACACACCCACTTGCCACAGCGCCGGCATTGCGTGAACTGTGATTTCACTTCGTCTATCGCTTTGGCAAATTGCTCGTCATGCTGTTTCTCCCACGCCGCGGAATGCGCCTTGTGTCCCAGGTCTGCCGCCGTGCCAAACAAACCGCCGAACAAACCCGCCGCCGTGTCGAGCGCGCCGGTCATCATGCTCGTCGCCGATCCTTGAAACGTGCTTTGGAATCCGTTGCCGCAACGGTCGCAAAAAAATTCGAATTGAAAACCATTGTCCGTGCTCAAGTCATTGTGGTTGCGCGTAAATTTGATCAATGCCATTCGGATTCTCCCTTTGATTTTCAGTGTGCGCGATTGTATACCAACTCCAGGTTTTTGTCTAGCAAAATCCGCGCGGCAACATTCGCAGACACATTCTTTTGTGGTATAATCCAAACCGAAGAAAATTCACTGCGCCGGAGACGACGGATGAATGAAGCCCTAGCGCGTTACCGCCCGTATCTCGCGATGATGTTCCTCTTTTTGATCGTGCTGATCGGCACGATTTTCTTCCTGCGGCGCGCCGAGCCGACCGCGCTTGCGATCAGCACGCCCACGCCCCGCTCGACCGCGACGCCTGCTTCGATTACGGTAGATGTGCGCGGCGCGGTGAACAAGCCGGGCGTTTACACACTTGCGCTCGGCAGTCGCGTGCAGGAGGCGTTGACACTAGCAGGCGACGCGACGAACGCGGCGGACCTCCGCCCGCTCAACCTCGCGCGCAAACTGAATGATGGCGAGCAGCTGTACATTCCGGTACTTGGGGAAGCGCCTCCTACCTCCGCGCCCGCATCTGCCAAAGGCACGCCAACCATCGCGAAATCGCCAGGCGGCAAAATCAACCTCAACACGGCGACGCTCCCGGAACTCGACACCCTGCCTGGCATCGGTCCCGCCATCGCGCAACGCATTCTTGACTATCGCCAGCAAAACGGCGCGTTCGCCAAAATCGAAGACATTAAAAAAGTGCGCGGCATTGGCGACGCGATGTTCGATCAGATCAAAGACTTGATTACGACCCAATAGAATTCGGACCCACTTTTTTCCGGAGGAATCGTGAAAAAATATTTCTTGCTCGGACTCGTGCTCACCCTGCTCACTGCCTGCACATCCACCACAACTTCGCCCACCGCCGCGTCCTCGCCCAAAGCGCCAGTGAGTTTGCCCACTCCTACCGCCGCGCGCCAACCGACCAAAGCACTGCCCACCGGGTCGGGCATCGTCGTCCGAAATCTACAACAAGCCACCCAGTCTGACGGGTCTACGCGCGTCACCGCGAACGTTATCACGCAGGAAAACCTGGGACTGGGACAAATTGATCTCGCGTATTCGGAGACGATGTTGTTGAGCGACACGCAACGCGTGCGCTTGCGAATTGCGCCGGCGCAACAACTCGTCTCGTTGACGCCGATTCCGCAGCCGACCGGCACACCCGGTCCGACGACGTTCGTCTATCGTTTTAGCGGCAACGTGCAACTGTACCCGGTGATGATCGCGCAATTACGCGCGCTTGCGTTCGAAATTGATCAGCCCGGCGCGATTCGCCGCACATTGGACGGCACAAAAGAAATCGTCTGGGATTGGATCGTGCGCCCCAAGTTTGCCGGTCGCCAAGACCTTTCGCTTGAAATCTCTATCCCGATCATTCGCGACGGCGCGACGACCGAAATCAGCACCGACGTTTTACAAAACGTGCCGCTGACGATCATCGTCAAAGCGCCGGACGCGCCGACGCCCACGCCGGTTTCGCCCGGCGCGCGCATCGTCGAGTCGCTTCTCGACAACTCTGGAGCAATCCTGGTCGCGGTGATCGGTTTGATCGGCACGATCATCGGCATCTGGCTCAAAGCGCGGATCGACGCGCAGAAGAAACCGGCAAAGTGACTGGTGGATGAACGCCAATACGCTTACGCGATGAAAACACATTCTCGGTTTCGGCATTGGCGCGCCGCGTGGGTTTCAGCATTACTATTATCGCTCTGGGGTGTGCGTCAGATTTTCGGATTGGTCAGTTGCCGGGATGATTTGAAACGCGCGCGCCCAATCGGTGAACGCCGCCACGGATGATTCACTGACGGGCGATTGGGTGGTTTCGGTTGGTCCGAGGTTGACGTGTGAGATGT
>JACRBM010000096.1 GCA_016219275.1 Chloroflexota bacterium | reverse complement strand
GGCGTGGGTAACAGTCTTTGAAAAGAAGTCACGAGCCAACATGGAGAAAAAGAACTGCCCACGTGACCCGTCGAAACGCCGAGTCATTTTCTCTGGGACACCCTGTTCGTGCAAATCTATTATACGAGGAGAAACCATGAAACTAGTTACGTTCGAACTCGACAACAAGTCGCGCCTCGGCGCGGTGAGCGGCGAGAATATCGTACCGCTCGATGCCGTCGCGCCGACAATGCTCGCGTTGATTGACGCGGGCAAACTCGCCGAGGCGCAACACATCGCGGCGCTCGCGCGCGAAACGATTTCGCTCGATCGCGTGCGCCTGCTCGCACCGATTCCACGTCCGCGCAAAAATATCTTTGCGCTCGGACGCAACTATGGCGAGCACGCAAAAGAATCCGCCGGCGCGCGCGGCGCGGCGATCAGCCCACCGGTCGTCTTCACCAAAGCGCCGACGACGGTCAACGCGCCGTTCGGCGACATAGTGATTGATCCCGACGTGTCCGTCCAAATTGATTGGGAAGTCGAACTCGGCGTCGTCATCGGTAAACGCGCGCGCAAGGTTCGCCAAGCGGACGCACTCGATTACGTGTTCGGGTACACGATCATCAACGATGTGACCGCGCGCGATTTGCAGGATCGCACGAGCCAATTCTTTATCGGCAAATCGGTGGACGGCTATTGCCCGATGGGTCCGTGGATCGTCACCGCGGACGAGATTCCCGATCCGCAAACCCTGAGTCTGCGTTGCCGCGTCAACAACCTCGTCAAGCAAGACGGTCACACGCGCGATATGATCTACTCGGTCGCGTTCACCATCGCGGAATTATCACGCACGCTCACGCTCGAACCGGGCGACATCATCACGACCGGCACGCCCGCCGGCGTTGGCTTTGCGCGCAAACCGCCGGAATTCTTGAAACCGGGCGACGTACTCGAAAGTGAAATCGAACACATCGGCGTGATTCGCAATCGCGTGATCGGGGTCTAGACCCATTTGCGCGTGTCAATGCTGGACGACGAAGCAATCTTCACATCAAATTGGGGATTGCTTCGCTTCGCTCGCAACGAACAAGCGCGACCTATCTTGACATTCCTTTCGAGTTGTGACAATATACTCCCGCAAAATTTCTCTGCAATTTTTTGTTAGCCGGGATTCACGATGTCGGTTGTTGATGAAATCAAATTAAAGATTGACGTTGTAGATTTCATCGGACAGTACACCGAGTTAAAAAAAGCAGGGCGCAATTTCAAGGCGCTCTGTCCTTTTCACAACGAGAAAACTCCTTCGTTCATCGTTTTTCCCGATCAAGGCACGTGGCATTGCTTTGGCTCGTGCGCGACAGGCGGCGATGTATTCACCTTCTTGATGAAGAAGGAGAACCTGGATTTCGGCGAGGCGCTGCGCCGGCTCGCGCAACGCGCCGGCGTCGAACTCGTGCGCGAGTCGCCCGGCGAAAGCGACGAACGCAAACGCCTGCGCGAGATTCTCGCCACGGCGGCGGCACATTACCATCACTTGCTCAAAAATAATCCGGCGGCGCAACACGCGCGCGACTATCTCGCAAAACGTTTCATCAAACCGGAAACGATTGACGCGTTTCAACTCGGCTATGCGTTGAACGAGTGGCAAGGTCTCGAATCGTTTCTCACCGGCAAAGGATTTGCGGTTCACGATCTCGAAGCCGCGGGCTTGAGCATCAAAGGCGAACGCGGCACGACTTATGATCGCTTTCGCGGACGCTTGATGTTTCCGATTCGCAATCGCAACGGCGAAGTGACCGGGTTTGGCGCGCGCACGTTGAGCGGCGAAGAACCCAAGTATCTCAACTCGCCGCAGACCGCGCTGTTCGACAAGAGCAGTACGCTCTACGGACTCGATCTCGCCAAGGACGCGATTCGCGCGCAGAACCTCGCGGTCATCGTCGAAGGATACATGGACGTGATCGGCGCGCACCAGGGCGGATTCAAGAACGTCGTCGCGTCGCTCGGCACTGCGCTCACGCAAAAGCAACTCGAACTGCTCAAGCGATTGACGAAACGATATGCGCTCGCGCTCGATCCGGATGCGGCAGGCGAAGAAGCGACCAAGCGCGGTCTCCAAGTTGCCCGCGAAGCGTTAGACCGCAAGACTGTCCCAGTTCCACTTGGCGCGGGCTTGGTTGGTTTTGAGGAGCGCCTCGAAGCGGAATTGCTCGTGATTTCGTTGCCAGCGGGACAAGACCCCGACGAGTTGATTCACGACGCGCCGGACCGATGGCAAAACCTGGTCGAGCACGCCGAGCCGCTCGTAGATTTTTTTCTGCACGCGTTGACGCGTGATCTCGATCTGAAACTCGCGCGCGACAAATCCATCGCGGTCAAACGCCTTGCGCCGGTCGTCCGCGAAGTGGGCGACGCGGTGCAGCGCGCGCATTACACGCAACAACTCGCGCGGCTCGTCGGCGTGTCCGAGCAGGTCGTCGCGCAAGAGATCGGGCACACGAAACGCGCCGCCCGCGCCACGCCGCCGCCGAGCGAAACGCCGGTTTATGCGCCAGCGCCGGTTTCAAAACTCGAAGAGTATTTGTTGACGCTCGCGTTGCGGACGCCGGAGCATTTATCGCATATCGCGTTTCTCGACCCGGAAGATTTCGACGACGCGGCGGGACGCGCGATGTATCTCGCGCTGATTGATTTTGCCGTCGCGAACGATTTCTTTGAACGCGAATCCTTTCGCGCTTCGCTCGACGAATCGCTCCAACCGTATTATGATCAATTGACGCAGCGCGGCGACCCATTGCCGGAATTGAACGCGGCGGATGCGGCACGCGAATTGGAACGCACCGCGTACCGCTTGCGTTTACAACACGACAAAACCGAACTCGCGCAACTCGAAGTGATGTTACGCGATCAGGACGACGAACATACGACTGAAGATGAACAACTCTTACGCGAGCGCGTGGATTTTTTACGCAAACGCTTGACCGATGGACAGAAAGCTTTGAGCGCACGTACGTTACTCAAACCCAACCCGTTTTACGCGGCAGGAATGATCTAGGCGCATGACTGCGAAAAAGAAAACCCCAGCACCCAAGCAAATGAAAAAGACCAAAAAGTCTTCATCCGTGTTGGTGCTCGCGGCGAATTTGCCCGGCGCGAAACCGGATGCGGCGTGGGCGCGCGCGGCGGACTTGCCCGATCAAGACGCCGCGCTCGACGCGCTCGTCAAAAAAGCCGGACCGCGCAAACGTTTGTCCATCGAACAGGTGCGCGAAGTATTTCCGGAGATCGAAGACGATCCGGAACAAATCGCCGATTTGAAACAACTGCTCGGCGAGATGCGCATCAAGATCGTGAACAACGGGCGTCTCCCAGTGCCGGAAGAAATCGAACCTGAAGAAGAATCCGCACCGGAAAAAGACACGGTCGCGCCACTCGAATTCGATGTGCCCGAGGTGGTTGGCGATCCGGTGCGAATGTATTTGCGCGAGATCGGGCGCGTACCACTGCTCAATTCGCAGGACGAAACACGCCTGGCAACTGCGATGGAACAGGGCGAAGCCGCGCACAAATCGCTCGAACGCAAGCAGATCAACGCGAAAACAAAAACGCGTTTAGAAGCCACGATTCAATCCGCGGAACTCGCGCGACAAAAACTCGCCGAGGCGAATTTGCGTTTGGTCGTCAGCGTCGCCAAGCGCTACATCGGACGCGGGATGTCGTTGCTCGATTTGATTCAGGAAGGCAACATCGGATTGTTGCGCGCGGTCGAACGGTTCGATCAATCCAAGGGGTTCAAGTTTTCGACGTACGCGACCTGGTGGATTCGCCAGGCGATCACGCGCGCGATTGCCGATCAAGCGCGCACGATTCGCATTCCGGTGCACATGGTCGAAACGATCAATCGGTTGTTGCGTGTGTCGCGCCGCTTGACCCAGGAACTGGGACGCGAGCCGACCTCCGACGAAATCGCGCTCGAGATGGAAATTCTCCCGCCCGAAGATCGCCGCGCGATACTCGAAGAGCAAGCCGAAGGCGAGTCGCTCGAACCGATGCTCGAACGCCGCTTGAAACGCGCCGCGCTCAAAGTGCGCCGCATTCTGAAAATCGCGCAAGAGCCAATGTCGCTCGAAACACCGGTCGGCACCGAAGAAAATTCGTCGCTCGCCGATTTCATCGAGGACGAGTCCGTGCCCGGTCCCGCCGACCAGGCATCGCGCCAATTGCTCAAGGAGCAGATGCAGGACGTGCTCGACCAGTTGGGCGAGCGCGAGCGCCGCGTGCTGGAACTGCGCTTTGGTCTGCGCGATGGGCAAGCGCGCACGCTCGAAGAAGTCGGACAAGAATTTGGCGTTACGCGCGAACGTATTCGCCAAATCGAAGCGAAAGCGTTACGCAAATTGCGGCATCCGTTGCGAAGCCGGAAACTGAAAGATTATCTCGCGTAAATTTGACCTGAAATCGTTCTTGCGTATAATACCAACGCAACTGAATATTCCTCGGTAGCTCAACTGGCAGAGCGCGCGGCTGTATTGAATTGCAGCCCTACTCAGCAATGAGTAGCGGAAAAATCGGGTGAAGTCAGGGAAACCTGGACGCGTGAAAACGCGATGGTAATCCTGAGCCAAGTCTGACGAATGGCAAACGTAGTCAGAAAGGTGCAGAGACTAGGGGATGAGGAGCCAACCAATAAGCCCCGACAGCGCCCGACACCCCACGTGGGTGATGAGATAGTCCGTTCCTCTCAGAAATGTGAGGGTAGACGTAACCGCGATGTTCTAGGTTCGAGTCCTAGCCGAGGAGCCACACTGTAGACCTTCGAGGTTTTGAAAAACCTCGAAGGTCTTTTTCGTTGACACGTCGCGCGCCGCGTGGTATAGTTGCGGCGACAAGGAGACCCAGATGAACGCACTCGTCTTTGATGGTGAAATCAAACTCGTGCGCGATTATCCAACGCCGCACGCGCCTGCCGGCGAAGCGCGCGTGCGCGTGTTGCGCGCGGGGATTTGCAACACTGACATCGAAATCGTCAAAGGATACATGGGCTATCGCGGCGTGCTGGGTCACGAGTTCGTCGGCGTGACCGATGATGGGACGCGCGTCGTCGGCGAGATCAACGCGTACTGCGGCGAATGCCCGACGTGTTTGCGCGGCGATCCGACCCACTGTCCAAATCGCACAACGCTCGGCATCGTGAATCGCGATGGCGCGTTCGCCGAGTACCTGACTTTGCCCACGCGGATTTTGCATCGCGTTCCCGATTTAGTTTCCGACGCGCAAGCCGTGTTCGTCGAGCCGCTCGCCGCCGCGTGTGAAATCACGGAGCGCATCCACATTCACCCGACCGATCGCGTCGCGGTGATTGGCGATGGCAAACTGGGTCTGCTCTGCGCGCAAGTCCTCGCGCTGACCGGTTGCGATTTGCTCGTCGTCGGTCGGCACGCGAGCAAGCTCGCGATTCTCGCGCGCCGCGGCATCGCGACGACGACCGACGCAGACGCGATGCGCGGCGCGTTCGATCTCGTGGTGGATTGCGCGGGACACGCAAGCGGATTCGAGTTGGCGCGAAAATTGTTGCGCCCGCGTGGAACGCTCGTGCTGAAATCCACATTTCACGGTGCGCAAGAGATGCCGTTCGCGCCGATTGTGATTGATGAAATTTCGATCATCGGTTCGCGGTGTGGACCATTCGCACCCGCGTTGCGTTTGCTCGAACAACGACTTGTGGACGTGGACTCGCTCAGCACCGCCGAGTATCCGCTTGTGCGCGGCGTCGAAGCGTTTGAACGCGCGGTTCAGCCGGGCGTGTTGAAAGTACAACTTGTCATGCAGGAAATAAGGAAATGAAGGAAATGAGGGAAAACATTCATTTATTTCCCCCATTTCCTTCATTTCCCTTGTTTTCTCGTTTCCCTGTTTACCTATTCACCTTTTTCCCTGCGAGGCAGCATTGTCGAAAAATTTCTACATCGCCATCGAAGGCGTCATCGGCGTCGGCAAGACGACGCTCGTGCGATTGGCGCAACGCGAGTTTAACGCCCAGGTTCTGCTCGAAGTGTTCGAGGAGAATCCATTTCTCGCGCGCTTTTATCAGGATCGCAAGCGGTACGCGTTTCAAACCCAGATTTTCTTTTTGCTCAGTCGCTACCATCAACAGCACGAAGCCGTACCTGCCGCGCTCGCGCAAAGCGATCTGATTAGTGATTACTCGTTCGACAAGAACAAGATTTTCGCACGCTTGACGATTGACGGCGACGAACTGGCGATGTACGAAAGCGTCCAAGACATCATGGCAACCAAGATTCCGTCGCCCGATCTGGTCGTCTATTTGCGCGCCGAGACCGATACATTGATGGAGCGCATCGCATTGCGCGACCGCGCGTACGAGCGCGCGATGGAACGCGAGTACATCGCCGCGCTCGCGGACGCGTACGAGAATTTTTTCGCGCACTATACCGCTGCGCCGGTGCTGACGATTGACACCGATCAATTGGATATCGTGCGCCACGCCGATGACTTGCGCGCGGTGCTCGATCGCATTCGCGCCAAACTTCAAGTCGGCGTTTATCAACAAACCCTGTTTGAAAATGGCAAGGCGAAGGAGTAATTCCTTCGCCTTTTTTTTCCATTTGGTAACTGGTCAGGAATGCCACAGCGGGCACAGGGAACATCTATGAATTCCTCTATGACCTCTGTGCGCTCAGTGCCTGAAATTGAGTTGCGCTTTGCAGTTACACTACTTGATCGTGATGATCGGAGAAATCTGCACGTGCGGCAGTTGCGCGTTGATCGCATCTACGCCGCGCACAACGGCAGGAAATAATCCCGGAAACAATCGTTCGAATTCGATCATCACGAGCAACGCCAACACCACATAGAACGGCGTCATCGTCTTTCTGCGATTTGAGTAGACCAACGCTAAAACGAGAATCACCAACAAGATAATGTCCATCAATCCCAGGTTGATCATGGTGCGTCTCCTTTCGTCTGGAAATCAAAAATCAGAAATCGAAAATCGAAAATACCCCTACTCCCACTCAATCGTTCCCGGTGGTTTGCTCGTCACGTCGTAGACGACGCGATTTACTCCGCGCACTTCGTTGACGATGCGACTGCTGATGCGCGCCAGCACCTCGTACGGCAAGCGCGCCCAGTCCGCCGTCATCCCGTCACTGCTCGTCACCGCGCGAATCGCGACGACGTTATCGTACGTGCGCCCATCGCCCATCACGCCGACCGTCTTGAGCGGCGTCAGTACGGCAAAGTACTGCCACACCTCGCGCCCCAATCCCGCGCGTTCGATCTCTTCGCGCGTGATCGCATCCGCGCCGCGCAGCATCATAATTCGGTCTTGGGTAACCGCGCCGAGAATTCGCACGGCGAGACCTGGACCTGGGAAGGGTTGACGATAGACCACTTGCTCCGGCAAACCTAATTCCAAGCCCACCGCCCGTACTTCGTCTTTGAAAAGATAGCGCAACGGCTCGATCAACTCGAATTGCAAATCCTCCGGCAGCCCGCCAACATTGTGATGCGTTTTGATGCGCGCGGCGGCGCGGCGTTCCGGCGCGCGCGATTCGATGACATCCGGGTACAGCGTGCCTTGCGCGAGAAATCGCATTGGCTTGTCGCTCGCGAGCGACTCGGCGGTCTCTTCAAACACGCGCACAAATTCTGTGCCGATGATCTTGCGCTTGGCTTCCGGGTCGGTCACGTCTTGCAACTTGGTGAGAAAACGCGCGCTCGCGTCCACCGGCACGATTTCCAGATCAAGTTTTTGTTGGAACAATTCGATCACCGCGCGCGCTTCGCCCTCGCGCAAGAGTCCATGATCTACAAACACGCACACCAACTGCTCGCCAATCGCGCGGCCGACGAGCGTCGCGGCGACCGTCGAATCAACGCCGCCGCTCAACGCGCACAACACGCGTCCATTGCCGACGCGCGCGCGAATTTGCGCGATGGACGATTCGATGAACGCGTGCGGTGTCCAATCGCCGTGACACGCGCACACATCGTAGAGAAAATGGCGCAAGATGTCGGTGCCGCGCGGCGTGTGCGCCACTTCGGGATGGAATTGCAATGCGTACAATTTTCGCGCAGGGTCTGCCATCGCGGCGAAGGGACACGTGTCGCTGTGCGCGAGCGCGGTAAACCCAGGTGGCAACGCGGTGATTTGATCGCCGTGGCTCATCCACACGTCGAGCGACGCGGGCAAATCGGCGAACAGACTTTCCGCGCGATCCACTTGAATCGTCGCCGGACCGTACTCGCGTTGCGCCGACCGTTCAACGCGTCCGCCGAGGTTGAGCGCGAGCAAGCCCATCCCGTAGCAAATACCGAGAACCGGAATACCCAGGTCGAGCACATAATCCGGCAATGTGGGCGCGCCATCGTCGTAGACACTGGCAGGACCGCCGGACAAGATGATGCCGCGCGGATTGAGCCGCGCGATTTCGTCGCGCGTTGCATCGTACGGCACAAGCTCGGAGTAAACGGCAAGTTCGCGCACGCGCCGCGCAATCAGTTGTGTGTACTGTGAACCGAAATCGAGAATTGCGATTGTGTCGGACAAACCAACCCCCACCCCGATGGTGCATCCTTGACGCGGCGCTTTGCGCCGCAGGATGTCACACCATCGCCTCCCCCGCTCCGCAGGGAAGGGAATTATTTGAATACGATTTTGCCGTCGTCCATGCTCGCGATGACCGCGAGACTGGTAATCGGCACGTTGAGATCGCGCGCGTTTTCGCGTCCGTGTTCGAATTCTTTTTCGATCACGGTCCCGATGCCAACGAGTTGCGCGTTGACCTTCGCCGTCAAGCGCGCGAGTGCGAGGATTGTTTGCGCGGTGGCGAGAAAATCATCCACGATCAACACGCGATCACCGGCGCGCAAGTACTCGGTCGAGACCATCAGTTCGACCTGCTTGTTGTGCGTACGCGATTGGCACGCTTCGCGCACAATCGTGTAATCCATCGTCAACGGCGGACTCTTGCGCGCAAAGACGAGCGGAATGTTGAGCGCCGCCGCGGTGGCGAGCGCGGGCGCGATGCCGCTCGTTTCCGCAGTCAACACTTTGGTCGGCTGCGTGTGCGCCAAGCGGTGCGCCAATTCGCCGCCGACCCGCACCATCAATGCGGGATCAATTTGATGATTGAGAAACGAATCTACCTTGAGAATGCCGCCGCCCAGGTTGCGCCCTTCCTTGAGAATCCGATCTTGCAACTCTTGCATGATTGCCTCCGTCAGAATAAAAATCAAATAACGGCAATCAGTATACCACGAGATTGCGTTTTTGGCGCGTGAAAGTTTCGCCCGATTTGCGCGGGGTGTGATTCTATGCTACAATCGTTTACGAAGCAGTTCGAGAAAGGAGCATACGAACATGTTTGGTTTGCAACCTACCCATTTGGTCATCATTCTGGTTGTGGCGCTGTTGATTTTCGGTCCCTCGCGTTTGCCGGAGTTGGGCAAAGCAATCGGCAGGACGTTGAAAGAATTCCAAAGCGCGACGAAAGAAGCGACCCAGAGTTTGAACGAAGAATTGCAAAAGCCCGCCGACGTCAAGAAGGAAGAACCACCCGCGCCCAAGTCCTAGGGACAGAAAAAATAACTTGCCGAACTTTTGCAAGGTAAAGTTATTTTTGCAAAACCCAGGTTCGATAGATTAACAGGTGGACGCGTAGACAGGTAAACAAGTCCGGTCGCTTGTTTACCTGTCTACGTGTCTATAGAGTTTATCCGTATGCCCGAAGAAAAACGCATGGGGTTTCTCGATCATCTCGAAGAAATCCGCCGCCGCTTGTTCATCGCGTTGATCGCGATTCTCGTCACGACGACGATTGCCTACTTTTTTGCTGATACATTGTTGTACCTTTTGACCGCGCCCGCCGGCAACCTCAAGCTTCAAGCGCCCAGCCCGATGGACGGCTTTATGGTACGTTTTCGCGTCGCGCTGTACGGCGGCATTGCGCTCGCCGCGCCGATCTGGATCTATCAGGTGCTCAAGTTCCTCGAACCTGGCTTGTTGCCGCATGAAAAACGCTGGCTCGTCCCTGGCGTCGTCGCGATGGTGGTGCTCTTTCTGCTGGGCAACCTCTTCGGCTATGTGATGTTGAGCAACATGTTCACCGTGTTGATCGGAATGTTTGGCGACCCGAATGCAAGCCCGATCGCGTATCTCCCGATGGCAGATCAGTACATCTCGTTCGTCACCTATTTTCTATTAGCCACCGGCATTGCGTTTGAATTGCCAATCGTGCTCCTGGTGCTCGTCCGCATCGGCATTGTAAGCCCGCAACAACTTCGCAAGCAGCGCAAAATTGCATGGTTCGTCATCTTTGTTTTCGCCGAACTCGTGACGCCCGTGGCTGATCCCATCGTCGCGCCAACCGTCGTGATGATGCCGATGGTGTTGCTGTACGAAATCGCGCTCTTTGCATCGCGCTGGGTTGTGCCGAAACCCGCCCCCACCATCGCTCCGCAAAAAACCGCGTAAGGATTCGCGATGTACGACGCGTCATCGCTCGCCGAACAACTGCGGACCGTCCCCCATTTTCAAGGGATGCGTACAGCGGATCTCACCACAATTGTCGCGGCAGGACAAGTACGTCGGTTCCCGGTTGGGTCGCTCATTTTCGGCGAAGGCGAAGCGAGCGCTGGCATGTTCGTGTTGATGAATGGACGCGTGCAGTTGTATAAACTCGGTCCGCAAGGACACGAATCCATCATCTCCGTCGTCGAGCCGATCATCATGTTCAACGAGGTCAGCGCGCTCGACGGCGGCGTCAATCTTGCGACCGCACGCGCGACCCAAGACTGCACGACGTGGAATGTGAGCCATGAAAGTTTCCACGCGTTGTTGGAGCGCTATCCACTCATCGGGTTGGGCTTGCTCCGCGTACTCGCGCTGCGCTACCGCGTGCTCGTGGCGCAGTACGAAGACCTCTCGTTTCGTTCCGTCCTCTCGCGCACCGCGAAACTTTTGCTCGACCTCAGCCACAATGGCGCGCGCACGATTGACCGCCACGCGCATTCGAATCAAGAACTCGCCGCGCGCATCGCGACGGTACCCGAAGCGTTGAGTCGTTCGCTGAAAGCGTTCAAAGATGAAGGGCACATCGTTTCCACACGCGCGCACATTCAAGTGCGCGATCCCGCGATGCTCGCGCGATTGGCGCAATTGGAGACCACCCTCTTTCGCGGCTGACCCAGAATGTTGCGTCGGGACTGCTCCTTGACAGGTGCCTGCCCAGCCCCATCCTTGCGAAGGGTACCAATCACTTTGCCGACCTTCGCAAGGATGAGTAGTTGAAAGACAAGTGTCTCGCAACGAATCGTTGCGAGACACTCTATTTTTAATCAGCCCGGCGTCATTTCGACTACGCCATCACGCGTGCCGGCTACTGGACGAACTCGACGTACTGATAACCAGTTGTCGGCGAAAAGTAGACATCTCGCACAACGGTACCCAGCGTCAAGCGATACCACGTATCACAGTTGACCGCCAAGTGAATGATACCGTCCGAGTTAAACCGATTGAAAGTAACCAGGGTTGTGTCACCCTCGTACGCGGTGCACGCACCCGCGCCTGGCGCAATGCAGGACTGGAACTTGACTCCTACACCGTTGAGATAAACGCCCGCGGCATTGCGAACGCGAATCGTCAACAAGCCGACCGGCAATGCCTGGGGCGGCACCGAATTCAACATGATGGATGGCACCAACACCTGGGTTGGCGTCGGCGCGGCGGTGCCGGGTGGGATCGGTGTGGATGTGCGCGTCGCGGTCGGTAGGACTCCCGTTGCGGTGGGCATCGGCGTGTTCGTGCGCGTCGCGGTCGGTAGGACTCCCGTTGCGGTGGGCATCGGCGTGTTCGTGCGCGTCGCCGTCGCGGTTGCCACCGGGGTGCCGCCCGACGAATAGCTCACGACGAGGCGCGCGGCATTCGCCGGGGCAAGATCATAACTCGCGATGCTCTTGGCGCCCCACGCGCCGCCCGTACCTTTGACGATCATGTTGATGGCATTGCCGGATTGCCAGCCCGGACGATTGACTATTTCTTGGACCACCGGGATCACGTCAAAGGTGTACCACGTGCCCTGATTCCAGGAAACATCATTGTGGATATCGACGCGTTGTGTGGTCAACGTGCGCTGGGAAGGTCTGGACGATGCGCTGAATGCGGTCGGGTTATCCGCCGCCTCCGCCGCAAACAAAAAACCCACCGGAATCCATTGATCACGAATCGAGTAGACCTCGAGCCGCGCGGAGGTTATCGTCACTCCTTTGGGAATCGTCGTCCCGGTAAAACGAAACCCCGTGTAGCTGTTGGTTGTGGATTGAACGTTCCCGATCCACATGTTCTTGCTGGTGGCATCGAAGGTTGTCCCATCTTCATTGACATCATCGGCGGATGCAGCAATCTGTTTGGTTAGTGTACCAGTCTGCTGTTGGGGAAAGAACGCAAACCCCATCGCAAACAGAATGGTCACAACTAGGACTAGTTTTTTCAAACTCACTTCTCCTTTCTTTTTTCACGCGCGCCAGAGTTTGGACTCGCCAATCACATGTCGGTTGTCGCGGCGGTCTACCCCAAGTGGTAAACCGCAAGTTTCACGGATCAACCTTGCGCGCGGTAAAGCACGGAAATTCCCAAGACACACGGGGCTGAATGACTAATCGCATTCCATCTGCGCCATCATCGCATTTCGCTATGCGGCAGCGACGCGATCAAGAATGCGTGTCGCGCGGGAAACCGAAGCAACGTTAGGGAACAAATTCTCAGCCAGTTGAATGGAGATGATCCTTGCGCCGTCGGTAGAGCTTGTTCTCAATCAGCGATGGAAAACGTTTCGAAGACACACTTGTTTGGGGGGACAATTGCATCTCATTCTAACCACAGATAGACGCCTCGCTCAATGGCATTGGAGTACTAGTACTCATGGATGAAGCCCACAAACCTTGCAGGTTTCGCGCAAGCGCCTGGAAGGTCTGAACCGCCACTCAACAATGTGACAAAAGTCAATGACGATTTCGCCATCTTATGGTATGGTTGTCCGCAGAACAAAACTTTCGGCGCGAAGATGCGCGAGCAGTTTGATCCAAAGGCGCTGAATTGCCTGTCGGATGCGTAAACGCATCGGCAGGCATTATTAATTGTGGAGCCACGCATGTTGTCACACCGTTTCAATTTTCTTTTTCGTTCGACCAAAGGACTCGTGCTCGTCGCGATTGCGCTCATCGCGCTCGAAACCGCGATCTGGGGAATGCTCTCGGGACCAATGGCGGAACTCGGTATTCGCGATGTAGTCGTCCGCGCGACGGGCATGATCCTCAATCCTGCCGAGCGCGAGGGGCGCATCGTGATGTTGTATCATACGATTGCGATGGCAGTCGTCGCGATGGAGGTGTACATCATCAACGCGATTTTGCCGATGAACGAGTCGCGGCGCATGACGATCAATAGCACGATCACCGTTGGCTACATCACCTCGCAGATTTGTGGAATGGCATTCGCGTACTTTGGACACAACTGGATTTTCCACGGCTTGTTCCTCTTTGGGCAATCGCTCATCTTTTTCGCCGGCGTTCTCCTCGCGCTCGCGTTGAATCCTTGGGATAAGGAGTACGGCGCGCGAGGGAGCGAGTACGCCGCGTGCCGCGGCGCAGACTTGGAACGCGCGGCGTTCTTTACGATGGCAGTCGCGACGCTCGGCTCATCGCTCTTTGGCGCGATTCCGGGATCGTACTCCGGCAATGGGTTCAAAACATTTCTCGCGGAAGATGTGGTGCGCGAGGTTCACAAGGACGCGTTGCAACTTGCGGTCATCGGTCACTTGCACATTATGCTCACGCTCATCGCGGTCGCGCTCGCGCTCATCGTCGGACGCTGGCTCGATTTCAAAGGCGTCCTCCACAAAATCGCGATGCCGATGATGATCGCCGGCACCATCATCATCACGTTGGGCGTGTGGCTCGTCGTTCCGTTCGAGGAGATCGCGCACAATTTTATCTACGTTGGCTCGGTGTTCATTTTGTTGTCCGCGCTCTTGCTGGTGATTTTCGGTTTCGGCAAACTCATCCGCGAACGACTCGCCGAACAAAACATTGCCCAGCCCTCGTTCGTCCAGAAAATCGGCGCGCTCGTACACGACCCGCTCAAGTTCGGCGCGTTGTGGCAAATGGTGTACATGAATTTCGTCGTGACGTTCATCGGCATCTTTATGGCGATTCGGCTGGATAAAGTGATTCGTGTGTGGCTCCAGCGCGAAGAACGCGTGACGCTAACCGGGCACTGGCACATTCTCGCCGCGATTTGCGCGACGATCATTTTGCTCTACTACGCGGACATGATCGGACTCAAGGGCAAGGTGCGCCAGTGGTTTGGTTGGGTCGTGATCGTCGCGTCCGATCTCGCGTTTGCGGCGGCGGCGTTCTTTTCGACCAAGCGACTCTACGTGAGCGAATCGGCGCAACAACCAATCGTGGATATGACGATGTTCGTTATTGACGCGAGTCTCGCAACCGTGCTCGTCGCACTCGCTGCGCTAATGATCTGGCGGCTTGTGGATTTGTTCGCGGCAAAAGGCAAATGGTCGAAAGAACTCGAAGAGGCATCCCAATGAACCAAACACTTTGGTCTGTCATTGCGAGCCGCGAATCGGCGAAGGAATCAACCCCTCCCAACCCTCCCCTTGGCAAGGGGAGGGCAAGGGGAGGGTCAGAGATTGCTTCGCCGCAAAAATCGCGCCTCGCAATGACAAATCGGCTCGCATTCGTGTCACTCCTCGCCTGGCTGATTGTCGCGTGCGCGCCAATCGCGCCGACCGCCGCGCCGCTACGGGCAGACACCGGCGTTGATCCCGAATCCTGGGCGACGATTCCCGCCGGCGAATTCGCGATGGGGCAACACAATGCGCGCGTCCAGATCGCCAAGCCGTACGAAATGATGGTCACACTCGTGACGAACGCGCAGTACGCGCGCTATCTCAAC
The DNA here is from genome assembly GCA_016219275.1 of Chloroflexota bacterium. Classification (NCBI taxonomy): domain Bacteria; kingdom Bacillati; phylum Chloroflexota; species Chloroflexota bacterium. Next base: position 90,397 of record JACRBM010000096.1, on the reverse strand, counting down.
CAGGCGCTTGGCGCCGGCGCGGTCAAGCTCGTCAATCAACAAATCGTCGGCACGTACCCGGGCGACAAGTTCACGGGCAAGCGTCACGAAAAGAAAATTGATGCGGGCGAGTACCTGCACGTGCCTGTCGGCAACCCGGATTCGCGTCTTGTGTTCGATGGAAAAACATTCGCGGTGAAACCAGGTTACGAAAATCATCCAGTCGTCGCGATCACATGGTTTGGCGCGCAGGCGTACTGCGCGTTTGCGGGTGGGCGTCTGCCGACTGAAGCGGAGTGGGAAAAAGCCGCGCGCGGCACAGACCCGCGCGCGTATCCCTGGGGCGACGACATCGCGCTAAACCAAGCGAACTCGTACGCGAGCCGCGACCCAGCCGAAAAATCGTTTGGCGCGCAAGGTGATACAACGCCGGTCGGTTTCTACAACGGCAAGACGTACGACGGCTATCCAACGCGCGATGCCCAGAGTCCGTATGGTTTGTACGATATGGCGGGCAATGTGTGGCAGTGGACTGGTGATGTGTACGCCGGGATGCACTATCGTTTTATGCGCGGCGGAAGCAAAAGCGTGTACGCGTACAACTTGAGCGTCTGGTCGCGCAACAGCGCCGAGCCGGATTTCTACGGACCCAGTGTTGGGTTCCGGTGTGCGCGGAGCAGATGAGGATTGGTGATTGGTGATTGGTGATTGGGAATTGGTAAATGGTAATTGTCAATTCAGGATGAGGTGAGCGAATGCGCCTGCCAATGAAGGCGAGCGAGGCGAGTATCGTCGCCAAACTGCGTCAATACTGGGTTTTGACAAAGAGTTTACAAACTGGGTTGTTGCTCGTGACCGGCATCGCCGGTTATTTGAGCGCGCGGTGTCCGTTCACGCGTGGCGAAACATTGCTTGCCGTTACAGCCAGTCTTTTTCTCGCGATTGCCGGGAGCACGGTGCTCAACATGGTCTGGGATCGCGACATTGACGCGGTGATGCGACGTACGTGTGCGCGCCCGTTGCCGGTCGGCAAGGTAAGCGCGCGCGAAGGCGCGGCGCTTGGCATCGCAATGTCGGTCGTTGGAATCGCGTGGGCGAGCGCGCTCGCGCCGCTGTACGGTGTGATCGTTTTTGCGGGTTGGTTCTGCGATGTTGTGATTTACACGATGTGGCTCAAACGACGCACACCCTGGTCTATCCTCTGGGGTGGGATTGCCGGCGCGATGCCGATTCTCGCCGGACGCGCGCTTGGAACCGGCACGATTGACGCGATCGGCATTCTGCTCGCGCTCGCCATTTTGTTGTGGATTCCAACGCACATGCTGACGTTCGGCATCAAGTATGCTGAACAGTATCGCGCCGCGGGTGTGCCGGTATTTCCGAACGCATACGGCGAACGACTCACACGCGTCGCCATTGCCGGGGCAACAAGCGCGGCGGTCATCGCGATGGTGCTCGCGGCGTGGCACATTCGTTTGCCCTGGACGTACTTTCACCTCGCGCTGTGGCTGGGCATCGCACTCGTCGCGTTCACGTTCGTTAGTATCGCGCGACAATCGCCTGAGTTGAATTTCGGTCTGTACAAATTCGCATCGCTCTACATGCTCGGCGCGATGGCGCTGATTATGCTGGGAGCGACTGGCGGATAGCAATTGGCGGATGGCGAATAGCAAATGGCAAATGGCAAATGGCAAATAGTAGACCATACCTTCGCCAAATCGTTTTCGCCAGTTTTTTTATCCGCGCATAACGCGAATCTCCGCTAATTTTTAAATTCATTCGCGTTACACTTGCCCTGGCGGGAACGCAAGTGCCAGGGTTCGCGTTATGCGCGGATGAATTTATGATTTTGGCGAAGGTGTTGAGTAGATAGCACGTATTCCAATCCGCCATCAGCTATTCGCCATCGGCTATTCGCTATTCGCTATTCACTTTTCGGAGGTATGATGAACAACAAGCTCGGACTTGTTTTGCGCGTATTGCTCGTGCTACTCATCGGCGCAACATCGTTAATGACATTGCTTGGCGCGGTCGGCACAGTCTGTCTCGCGTTTAATGGAACCTTATACCCGGCGTATCGCTGGATCATTCCGCTCATGCCGACATTCCAGATATTGGTCTATATCAAGATTGCCGTTGGTTTCGCGTTGGCGCTCGTGACATACGCGACGGCGCGCGGCGACCGTTGGTTCTACCTCGGTGCGTTGATCTTTCTCGTCGCTGGCTTGAGCGCCGCCGCATACCAGATGGTTCTCAGTTCGACGGCGCGCCATATCCCGTTCCTCGCCGTCGCGCCGACGAACATTCGATTTTACATTACGTCCGTGACGCTCCTGGCTTTTCTCATTATTCGTTTTCCCGGCATTTGGAACAAAGGTGGTTTAGGAATTCCCGGCGGCGGCAAGGGCAATCTCGCGCTGCCGGGTGGACTCGCGATGATCGTGACGGGTTTGATGATGATTACCGCGCCGTGGTGGGCATCGCCGGAACACGTCGTAGATGGCGTCAACTATGTGCTCACGCTCCAAGTACCGTTGATCGTGGACGGCATCGCGTTGATGTTCGGCGGCGCGAGCGTTCTTCTCGCCCCACGATTGTTCGCGTGGTGGCAGACCAGACGTGCGTTAGTCAGCGAATCGTAAATCACAAGACCTTCGAGCAATCCTCGAAGGTCTTTATTAGACATTATCGGGAATAAGACCTCTCTCGCCAAGCCGCCAAGAACGCCAAGTTTTTTCAAGATGATTCTTTGCGTGCTTTGCGTCTTGGCGAGAGGTAAAAGTTGTTTCCGATAAAGTCTATTGTTGTTTGACTTGGCGTTCGCGTGTGGTATACTTGGCATGAGGCGCCCATGCCTATCACCGACGATCTCTCACCCGCCGAAAAACGGCAACCGATTCACTCACGCGAACGCGTGCGTTTCGAGCACCGCGTCGCGCACGGGATTATGGAAGACAAACTGATTCTCGCGCTCGCGCCCGACCTCGCGATGGAATTTGTGCGCGTGCCTGCCGGCGAATTCTTGATGGGCAGTCACCCCGACGATCTGCTCGCGTACGACGACGAAACGCCGCAACACAAAATCTACCTGCTCGATTATTTCATCGGCAAGTATCCAGTCACCATCGCGCAGTTCGACGTGTTCGCGCGCGCGACCAAACTCGCCACGCGCACACCGCTCGACACGGTTGATCCACACGCCGACCATCCGGTCACGCAAGTGAGTTGGCACGACGCATACGCGTTTGGCGCGTGGCTCAGTAAACTCAAGGGCTTGTGGATTCGTCTGCCAAGCGAAGCCGAGTGGGAAAAAGCCGCGCGCGGCGCGGACGGGCGCAGTTGGTCGTGGGGCAATCACGCGCCAACGCCGGATCTCGCGAACATCGAATCGCCGGGCAAGACGACGACGCGCGTCGGCGCGTTCAGCCCGCGCGGGGATAGCCCGTACGGGTGCGCGGATATGATCGGGAATGTGTGGGAATGGACGCGCAGTCTCTTCAAGCCCTATCCGTATCAAAACGACGATTGGCGCGAACAAACCGGCGACCTGGGTATGCGCGTCGTGCGCGGCGGCTCGTTCTTTAGCAAACCCAATCGCGCGCGCTGTGCGAGCCGTTTGCGACAACCGCCGAACAATCGTTTCGAAAAAGACATCGGTTTTCGCGTGTGCGCGTTGATCGCGCCGCCCGATTTTAACAACCTCTAAACGTTTACTTAGCAAACTCTAATCAAAACACATTGACATTCACCCGGCGTTCCGGTAGAATGGTAGCAGAGTTGGGGAGTAGCCCACGTTCGATTTGAACAGTCGTCAAGACAGAGCATCGCTCTCGGCTGTTCGCTGGCGAGACAGACCAGAGGCGAGACCAACACGACACACCGTGCCGTGTGAGTCTCGTTTTTTCTTTCACGGCACACCCCGGAGGAACCATGTTCGGTTTTGAGAATTACGGATTGTATTTGTTGTTCAGTCTCCCGGCGCTCTTGCTGGGATTATGGGCGCAACTCCGCGTCAAGGGTGCGTTCGACCGGTTTTCGCAAGTGCGCACGGCGACCGGCGTTACCGGCGCGCAGGTCGCGCGACGCATTCTCGACAATCACGGATTACGCAACGTCAAGGTCGAGCAGGTCGAAGGATTTTTGTCCGATCACTATGACCCGACGCAACGCGTGTTGCGCTTATCGCCGCACGTGTACCAAGGCAACAGTCTGGCGGCGGCGGGCATCGCGGCGCACGAAAGCGGTCACGCTTTGCAACATCAACAAGGGTACGCCTTTCTCGCGCTGCGCAGTATGATGGTGCCGACGGTGCAAATCGGCAGTTGGGTGGGTCCGCTCATCTTCATGCTGGGATTCTTTCTCGCCGGCGCAATCGGCACATCGCTCGCGTGGCTGGGGGTCGCGCTCTTCGCCGCGGTCGCGGTGTTCGCGCTCGTCACACTGCCGGTCGAATTCGATGCGAGCGCGCGCGCCAAGGAACAACTCGTCGGCAATGGTTTGCTCGCGCATACCGAGTTAAGTGGCGTGAACGCGGTGCTCAATGCCGCGGCACTGACGTACGTTGCCGGCGCGGCGCAAGCCGTTTCAACGTTGCTTTACTATGTGTTCTTGCTCGGCGGACGACGCGAGGATTGACGACAGGGAAACCCGAAGGGTCTGCGCGACCCTTCGGGTTTAGTGGGGAACAATATGAAATGGTCATGGAAGCTGGGACGCTTTGCCGGGATTGACGTGTACATGCACGCGACGTTTTTGCTGTTGCTGGGCTGGGTCGTGGTGAGCCACTTGATCCAGGACCGCAGTATCGCGATGGCGGTTAACGGCGTGACATTCATCCTCGCGCTGTTCGCCTGTGTCGTGTTGCACGAGTACGGGCACGCGCTTACCGCGCGTCGCTACGGTATTGCGACGCGCGACATTACGCTTCTACCGATTGGCGGCGTTGCGCGCCTCGAACGAATGCCGGATGATCCGCGCCAAGAGTTGTGGGTCGCGCTTGCCGGTCCCGCGGTGAACGTCGTCATCGCGATCATCTTGTTCGCGTGGCTCACGGTTACGTCGGGATTCGAACCGTTTGAATCGCTCAGTGTGACGGGCGGTTCGTTCCTGGGACGCTTGCTCGCGGTGAACCTCTCGCTGGTCGCGTTCAACTTGTTGCCGGCATTTCCGATGGACGGCGGACGCGTCCTGCGCGCGTTGCTCGCGCTGCGGATGGAGTACGTGAACGCGACGCATATCGCGGCGATGATTGGGCAAGGGATGGCGCTCGTGTTCGGATTCATCGGCTTGTTCACAAATCCGTTTCTGCTCTTCATCGCGTTCTTTGTGTGGATCGGCGCGGCGCAAGAGGCGGGCATGACGCAGATGCGTTCGGCGCTCGGCAACATTCCGATCAGCCGCGCGATGATCACCGATTTTCGCACGCTCTCCCCACACGATTCGCTCGCGCACGCGACGGATGTTTTGTTGACCGGTTCGCAACACGATTTCCCGGTGACGGAGGACAATCGCGTCGTGGGTATTCTCACGCGCGCCGATTTGATCAACGCGCTCAAACAACGCGGCGAGATGTCGCTCGTCGGCGACGCGATGCAACGCGAGTTTCTCACCGCCGATGCGTCGGAGATGCTTGAAGGCGCGTCGGAACGTTTGCAAACGTGCGCTTGTCACACGATGCCGGTGATGCGCGGCGGTCAACTCGTCGGCTTGGTGACGATGGACAATCTGGGCGAGTTCCTGATGATTCGTTCGGCGCTCGGCGGGCGGCGCGGCAACGAACCGCGACCTGCGCCAACCTGGGGATGAGTTTGTAGGGAAGGAACGCAGTTCCGCTCCTGGCTTTATTGATAAGACCCGCAGGGTTTTGGGAACCTCTGCGGGTCTCCGTTTTCTTCGCGCTCAAATCATAAACCGATATACCGTGACGTTGAAACCATCATCTACCAAATTGTTTTGACGTATGCCGATGCTTGAATCACCGAATCGTCGGTAATCAGTTCCAGATCGAATGATCGCGCGGTGGCAGCAATCAAGCGGTCGTGTAGTTCTGGAATATCCGTAATCTCGGACGCCGATCGCATGACAGCGAAATTCATCGGCTGCTCTTGGCAATTAGGATAGCGGCGCATATAGTCACGAACCGTGTCGAGCGAGGTAACGATTCTGCGTTTCTCCGAAAGATAGAGAATTTCTGCCAAGACCATTGCGGGGATGTAGATCGTGGCTTGGCTGGACTCGACTCGCTCAAACACAGATTCGGCGTTCGCACCCATTTTGCGTTCTTCAAGCCGCAGGACCAACGCAACCGTATCGGCGACGAACTCATTGGCGGGGGTAGCGTTGCTCATAATCTTGGAATTCCTTTTCAAGGTGGGTGGACTCGGCGCGACTGAGCAATTTCAACTCGGTTTCAAAATCACGCGGTTGCAACGTTCGTTTGCGAACAAAGTAAACGAAATCCATGATTTCCGCGAGTATCTCTGGCGGCAATCCGTTGATGCCATCTAATATGAGTTGCCGATATGTCTGGGCTGTCATATCATTTTCCTCCTTCCACTACTTTAATTTCTTCCGCGTTCAAATCATACAACCGATACACAGCCGCGTCAATCTCCGCGTCCACCGCGTCAATCTTGCGCTTGAGTGAAGCCGCGCGCGGCACGCGATGCGTTTCGCGCGCTGCTTCCGCGTAATCCCGCGGAGCGTGCAGATCAAGCATTTCTTGTACGCGTGCGACGCTGGCATCGTGCGGTGAGTTTCCCACGCGCATTGTCAAGACGGGAGTTGTTTCGGGTAGGGTTGCCTGGTTCTCAAGTTAGGAATTGCCGCATAGTGCTTTTCATTAAAAGTGTAAAGCGGCACATCTAGCGAAACCGCTAATTGCCCGATCAACGCGTCAAAGATACCAATGTGTTGACTGAGATAGTATTGCGCGAATACGGACAATGCTTCATCGCAAACTTGCGGCGAGGGCCAAGCAATCGCATACGAGCCGAGCGTTTTTTCCAATCGCTCTTGCTCAATCTTGTTCTTGCATCCTTGAATGAGTTCCATCACGACACATCCAGGCAATACGATTTCTTCGCCGCGTGCCGTAACCCATTCCAGAGCACGCGGATATTCGCGGAACAGATCAACCATCACATCGGTATCGAGAAGCAACATGGTTTACCACCGCCTCTGCGCCTGTTCACGCAATTTGCGGGCAAACTCCGCGCTGTCGCCAATATCATCACGGTCTTTCCACATACCGATCAATCCCGATTCCAGCAAGGCGCGCACGGTTAGCGGTGGACGCTCTGACGGTGCGGGAGCATCTGGCAACACGATCATTTCCACATGTTGCCCTTTGCGGAACGGTAAACCGGTAACGAGAATCTCGCCGTCTTTTTCGATTACCTGATGCAGACGAATTGCTTCCACTCTTCCTCCTATTCCTTTCCTTCCACCACCTTGATTTCTTCCGCGTTCAAATCATACAACCGATACACAGCCGCGTCAATCTCCGCGTCCACCGCGTCAATTTTGCGCTTGAGCGAATCGGCACGCGGCAATTTTTCGCGCGCCACCTCCGCGTAATCTTTTTGCAGGTCAAGCATTTCTTCGACGAGCGCGACGATGGCATCGTGTTGTTTCTTTTCGGCTGGGTCGGCAAAGTTGATGCGGCGGATGGGATACTGTTCAAGGTAAATTCCTTTGAGTTCCGGAAAGATCGCTTTGAAATCGCCGTACAATAATTGCCACAACGCTTGAGTGAATTTCGAGTTGAGAATCCCAAGAAGAAATTGCGGAAGATAGTCTCCCGTCGAGCGAACCGTGAAAATATTACCCGTGACGCAATATGGATGCGTGTCATACGCCGCAATTGGAAAGTAACCAATTTGGCGAATTACAATTTTACTTGCTTGGTGTACTTGCGGATCCCAACATCCGCCCGCGCCCGCTGGTTTCTCAAACAGGACGAACTCTTTGGCTTGTTGAATGGAATACCTGCTTACGTCTGTTCCTGTGATTATCGGCAACCATTTCTTGCTTTTTGGTTTGGCCGCAAAATATTTTTCTCTATCGCCACTTATAAGACCGCGATTGATTTTTGCAACATCACCGAGCGACGTTGAATGCGCTTGAATACGTTTCAATGGTTTTACTGCCTCATCTGACAACTTGATATTCCAAGAACCACTTCCCAAGAAAACCATGTCTGATTGTCTTAGTTTGTGGGTGCTAGATGCGGAAGGTTGTCCGGTCAACAAAGCAACATCTGCATTTAATGTGACTGTCAGATAATTAGCGTCACACTTATCAGCGTCTAGTTCTTTCTGGAAAACGATGATCGCATTATTGACTTCTGCATCAGAAAAGATTTTTTCTTGCGATACAACAATCGCTAAAATTCTGCAATTGGAAACGAGCAGGTCTCGAAGTTTTTGAGTGTACACGTTGGTTATAAACGTGTTTGGCACAATCAAACCCAAATAACCGCCACCACGCAACAGATGAATACAACGTTCCATAAACAAATGGAACATATCTATCTTGAAACTTGCGACGCCATACTTTGCGTTCAAGTAATCGAGCGTGGCTTTGTCAGTGTTATGCGGCTGAAGCATTCCATACGGCGGATTGCCCACAATCACATCAAACCCGCCGTCCGCCATCACCGTCTTGAACTCGCGTTCCCAGTTGAACGCGTTTTTCTCTTTCGCGCTCGCGCCAAAATATTCTTCCAACTCTTTCGGCGTGCCGCTGATGAGCGAATCACCGCAACGAATATTTTCCAGCTTCGGCAATTTCTCGCGGTGGTTCAACGCTTTCAACAGCAAATTGAGTTGCGCCACCTCGACCGCTTGCGCGTCCTTGTCCACGCCAAAGATATTCGTGGACAAGATTTGGCGATGCCGCGCGTAATCGTGCATGTCCAACCTATCCCCCTTGCCCCCTTCCCTGCGAGGGAAGGGGGTTGGGGGGATGGGTCGGTCTTGTCCCGTCGTGCGCGCGATGTACTGATCCAACACGTCGAACGCTTCGATCAAGAACGAACCCGAACCGCACGCTGGGTCGAGCACACGCAGCGGACGCGAGGGGTTGTAGCCGTGTTCGTCCAAGTAGCGTCCCAGCGTTTGCTGAACGATGTACTTGACGACGAATGTCGGCGTGTAGTAAATGCCCTGCGATTTGCGTTTCGATTTTGTCGGGGCGGCGTTTGTGGGGGCGTTTAATAAAACGCCCCTACCCGATTTACCCGCGACGACGTTACCCAGGTATTGCTCGTACGCCCTGCCCAACACGTCCGCGTCAATGAACGCGAAATTGTAACGCAGTAAACTCGCTTCCGAACCGTACAACTGCTCGATAATATCCACGAGCACGGTCGGCTCGTACGTCAGCGATTCGCACAGATGCGGCGCGAACAATTCGCTGTTGTAAATTCCGTCGAGCGCGCGGAAACGCTGGGACAGCGCGGGGATCAAATCGTTCAGACGATTGCGGTCTTGCAACTCGCGCACGAGCGCGCGCAATTTTTCGCCTTCCACCTCGCGGTCTTCGGCGGTACGAATGAAAATCAATCGGTCGAGCAGGCGTTGCACCGCATCGTCAATGTCCTGGTCCGACCACAACGGATTGTACGCGCGCAGATTCTTGTACAGACTTTTGCGCCACGTCGTCAGATTGTCGAACAACGTTTGCGTGATCGGCGTCTTGATGCTGCGCTTGAACACTTTTTCCGCATCGCGATCCAACAATCCTTCGGCAAACGCCGGACGCGAGAGCAACCACAATTCGTTCAAGCGCGTGACGTACTCGTCCACCGCAAACGATTTGAACGTCGCCGCGAGCGGATTCGATTCCTTGATCTCGGCATTGATGATTTTCAATCCTTCAAAGTCGGAGAGCACCGCCCAGGTTACGTCCTTGTGGTACGCGTAATCAACCGCCTGCTGCGCCCATTCGCGCTTGTTCAAATCTTCGCCGACGCGTTTCGTTTCGAGCATGAACTTGGGCACGCCGCCGATGCGAAACGCAAAATCCACAAACCCGCGCGAGATTTTTTCCTCGGCGGTCACTTCGCGCGCGTCGTCAATGTTCCATTCGAGCGCGCGAAAAAGCGGGAGGATGAAATCTTTGCGCGTGTTGTCTTCGTTGTACGCGTGACGCTCGCGCGAGGGAAGATTCTTGAATCGTTTGACGAGCCGTTCGATTTGGTCGTACGCGATTTGAGGTGGCATCGGGTTTCTCGTTTCGAGAGGATTGCGGCAAGTATACAAGTGCTCGCGGTACAAGTCAAACAAAAAAGCGGCGCGGTGTCATGGCTCCACATATTGACGCCAAGTTCTATCGTGGCTATACTTTCGCCAATCCAATCCTACGAACAAACCTCAACATCAATAACCCAATGCTTACTCAAGAACACTTCAACCGCATCGCACGCGTCGTGCCCATCTTAAAGCGCGCCGATCCGCAACTCGTGCGCGAGTTTCAGCAGACCGCGTTCTTCGCGCGCATCCCAACTGGCAAGGACGTGTTCGTCGAAGGCGACCGCGCCGATGCGATCGCGCTGTTGCTTGCGGGCGTGGTGCGGGTGTACAAAATCGGCGAGACGGGACGCGAGATTACCTTGTATCGCTTTGGCTCCGGCGAATCGTGTATCCTGACCGCGAACGCGATTCTCAGTCAACAATCATTTCCCGCGATTGCGACCGTCGAGCAAGACGCCGAGGCAGTGATGATTCCGGCGGATGCCTTTCGCGACTGGGTGCGCCGCTACGACCTGTGGCGTGGCTTTGTCTTCGATCTCCTTTCGCAGCGCCTGGTCAGCGTGCTGGCAATCGTGGACGAGGTGGCATTCCGCCGCGTGGATACGCGCGTCGCCGCGCTCTTGCTCAAGCGCAGTCGAACCGAGAATCCCATCCACATCACGCATCAAGAAATCGCGGCGGAGCTGGGTAGTTCGCGCGAAGTCATCAGCCGCATCCTCGAAGGTCTTGCGAGCGAACGGATGATTCGCGTGGCGCGCGGCGCGGTCGAAATCCTCGATTTTGAATCTCTGCAAACTCGCTCCGTTGTGTGACATTGTCACCGACAAAAATCGCCACATCTCCTATAATCGGGTCAAGCTTACAAACCCAAACAAAAGGAGATGTTGATATGAACCCGTTCATTAGTTTCATGGCTTCCACCACTGGTCGCCTTGTTCGCATCGTGGCAGGCATCGCCCTGATCGCGTGGGGCTTGCTGGGAGTTGGCGGCACGACTGGCATCATCGTCGCGTTCGTTGGCGTGTTGCCGTTGCTCGCGGGGTTACTCGACTTTTGCGTGTTCGCGCCGCTGTTTAGTTGCCCATTGAGCGGCGCAAAAATTCGCGCCGGCAGATAGCCGCCCAAACGACAAGAGGCGAGTCTTGATGACTCGCCTCTCGTCTTTCTTGTGTGTTACATTCTTTCGACTTTATCGCGGACTGAACAGTATCGCGTCGAAGACGACGGAGCGACAGTAGAGACACTCGTACGTCACATCCGCGAGCGAGACGTACTCGCCGCCGGTCGCGTTAAAGTAGTACGTGCCGAGCGACGCCCACTGATTGGCATAGTACGCTTGAGGTCGTACCGAAAGATTGTATCGCCCGCCGTGCGCGATCCAGTACCGCGCGCGCAATGAATTCGCAGTGCCTGCCGGGATGTACGCAAACACCTCGTAGTATCCGGCGCGCGGCAGAGTCGGGAACCAGCGCGCCCAGTTGTAACCGAACGACGAATGCGGTCGCGTGTACGACACGAACGCGTGCCCGCCGATGCCCGCCGCGACATCCAGCCATCCGCCCACACCGCCGGCTTGCCAACCCGGTCCGCGATCATCCACGATCACATCGCCGACCGGTTGCGGCGGCGGCGGCGGTGGCAACACGCCTCCGCCAATTTGGACGCTAATCATCGCGCCGAGTTGCCGATCATAGTACTCGACGTGGACCGCGTGCGCGCCCGCGGTGAGATACACCGTCGTCGTGAACTGGGTCGGACCGTGATCGTACCACGCGTCAATCACGAGCACGCCGTCAATCCACAGGCGCACGCCATCATCCGACGTCGCGGAGACGGTGTAATTGCCGGTCGCCGGAATATTTTGCGTCGAGTCCCACTTGATCGCGAAAAAGTCAATCGGCATCCCAGGACCGGGCGAACCCTCGTACCAGTTGAAATTCAAAACTGGGTCGTCGCGCACAAACACCGGCGCGCCGGAAAACGTCAGGTTGTTAAAGTACTGTCCGCGCCACGCACTCGTCGGACCCGGTGGCGGTGGCGGCGGCGGCGGCGGCGGCGAAGACACCGGCGTGTAACTCAACTGGGCAATCGCGTTGAGCGTTTGGTCAAAGTACTCCATCTGGACCGCGTGATTGCCCGCCCCGAGCGACACATCCGCCGAGTACGCCGTGACGGTCTGCGCGAACCATTTGTCAATCACCAGGTTGCCATCCACCCACAAACGCACGCCATCATCGGTCGTCGTCGTAAAGCGCCAGGCGCCGGCATTGAAATAAAAATTGCGCGTCCAGCGCGCCGAAAAATAATCTGTCGGAATCGCGGGATCGGGCGAACCAGTGCCCCAGTTGAAATTGATGTTCGCATCATCGCGTGTGATCGTCGGCGCGCCGGCAAGTGTTTGATTGTTAAAGTACTCGCCCTTCCAATTCGGAAACGAGGCGCCGCCGCCACTGCCGAGCGAACTCGATACCTGCGCCGTCCCCGGATTCCATTTGTTATAGTACTCGACGCGCACCGTGTGCGCGCCCGCGTTGAGGTACGTCGTCGCCGAGTACGCCGTAGGACCTTGATCGTAGAACGCCCACAAGATCAAGTTGCCATCCACGATCACGTTCATGCCATCATCGGTGACGATGTTGAACGTGTAGTTCGCGGATGACGGCGCGTTCACCGTGCACGTCCACCGCACCGAATAGTTGTTGACGTTGACGCCCGGCGCGGGTGACGCATTTTCTTGCCAAAAGAAATTCAGCGCGCCATCGCCGCGCACGAACGCCGGCGAACCGGACACGGAGATGTTGTTGAAATACTCGCCCGTGCAGCCGGTCAAATAACCGTTCAACAACGGCACGCCGGGGGGACTGGCTTGCGCGATTGGCGCGCACAAACCCAGGACGAGCATACTCAGGAATAAACTCAAGCGGAGCAGAAACTGTCGCATCATCTTGACCTCCTTTGGTCCTTCCGCTTCGACAATGCAAAACGCGACGAAGGAACTCTTTGGTTCTGGAAATAGGATATACCAAAATCATTCTGAATGCAACCGGCAAGCACAGAAAGAATCCAGGTTTCTTGAAGAAACCTGGATTCTAGTCGCGGCAATTTCATCTGGCAATTGAAATTGCCCCGCATGAGCCTGCGGCTGGTCGCCCGCCTACACGGGCGAAACCGCGTCCACGCAGGCAATTGTCCCGAATGCAATGAGGGATGGACGCCCGGCGGAACGCCTCACAAAGGCGACACTTGCACCGCACTGCGTTTGGTGCTGTGCAGGTGTTTCAATCGCCCCGCTTCGATCTCCACGATTTGGTCGAGTGCTACCTATTCGAGGAGATGCTGCAGTAGAAACCGTCCGAACAACCGCGCCGTCGCCAGCACCGGCGCGGCGAGGAAAATGCCGAGCACCCCGCCGAGACTTGCGCCGGCGAACGCGCCGAACAGAATCACAACCGCCGGCAGGTTCACGCTCGATCCCAATACGTTCGGCACGACCAGATGATTCTCCAATTGTTGAATCACAAAGTACGCCGCGACGACGATGAGCGCAAACGTCGAATTATCCACCGGCAAATTCAGCGAACCCTGATAAAGCGCGATCAACACCGCGGGCGCCATCGCGATGATCGGACCGATCGTCGGCACGACTTCGAGCAAACCGGCGAGCACGCCGAGGATGAGCGCGTTGTGAACGCCGAGCGCCCATAGCACCGCTGTCGTGATCGTACCGATGATCAACGCGAGCACGACTTGCCCGCGCAAAAAACTCGACCAGATGTCGTTCAGTTCCGCTTTGATGCGCCACGCGTCATCGCGATAATGTTCGGGAATCGCGCCGTCAATACTGCGCTCGATCGCTTCCGTGTCTTTGAGCAGATAAAACGACAGGACGAGAATGAACACGAGCGAGAGTGCGCCGGATGCCGCGCCCGCGAGCACGCGCGGCGCGGAGGACGCGAGTTGTGCGATCTCGCCGCGCAGTTGGTCCGCCAACGCGCTCGAATCGGCGGGCACGCCGATCGCTTCGAGCAGTGGAATCTGTTTGGCGGCGACACTGATTTGCAAGAGGATTCGGTCGAGTCCGGTCGCCAACGACGCGACCTGGCGAATCAAAATCGGCACGAGCGTGGCGAGCGCCGCGACGCTCAACGCGATGAACGTGAGATAGACCAGCGCGAGCGCGAGAATGCGCGGCGCGCGTAAACGTCGCGCCAAGCCGGTCACGATTGGGTTGAGCAAGTACGTCAACAGCAACGCAATAATCAGCGGCGGCAGCGTGTCGCGAATCGCGTACTCGATCAACAGCGCAGCGAGCACCAGTCCGATGATGACCCAGCGGCGCGTGTCGGCGCTCCACACGCGCGCGCGCGGCGCGGGAGATTGTGTCACTTGGTTGTCTATCATTCCGCTTCACCTCTCAGTTTGGTTGCGCGGAATCATACGCCATCTACGCGCGCATGTCAAAGTCGTAGCGGGCTGTCATTGCGAGCCGCCCAACGGCGAAGCAATTCCCAACAAGCGAATCGGGGATTGCTTACCTCGGCTTCGCTCAGCACCGGCACAAACCGCCTTCTCGAAATGACACAACACGACTTTGCCAAAGCCCCAACAAAAAATCGCGGGAGAATATTTCTCCCGCGATTTTCATTGCAAATTCGTTCCCATCACTTTGGGACCCGTCGGCTTGGGACTGCCGCCCGCCGGTTCTTCGGTGACACCAATACCTTGATAATCACCCAACGGCTTGGGCGAATGAATCGAGAGCCAGCCGTACCCGTCCTCACCCACGGTAAACGTTCCGCCGCTCGTGCGATCACCGCTCACCTCAATCAACCACAATTGATAAACCTTGCCTGGCTTGGACGCCGGGAGACCATGCACGACCATCGCAAAAGTGACTTGATCGGATTTGCCATACAATCGCCCAGTCGAGCGCGCGGCGATTTCCGTCCCGGTGATTTGACGCGGTTGTCCTGCGCCATACGCCATCACCGACATCACATCGCGTTGGCGCGATAACTCGGTGATAAAGCGTTGATTCGCGGCGGTCTGGTCATCCAACTGATTGTGCAAGGAGAAATTCCACAGCGCCAGCACGACGACCAACACCAATGCCGTCGCCGAAAATATCGGCGAACGAAAGAGCGCGGCGAGCGCGGAGCCAAGCCGCGTGAACCACGGATCGCGCGCAGGCGACGATTTTGCGCGCGGCATCGTCGCCGCAAGCACGCGATATTTCAAGTCCGCGGACGGCTCGACGGGTTGCACGGACGCGGCGAGCGAATCGGCAATCGGACGGTATGCCGCGACCAATTGCGCGCAGTCTGGGCAGCGCGGCAAATGTGTCTCAACGGCAATGCGTTCTTGATCGGTTACTGCATCCAGTACGTACGCTGGAATGAGTTCTTGAATTTCTTGACAGGTGGACATCGTTCCTTCTCACCTATTCATACGCAATACTAACGAAGACAGATTTATTTGACACAAACTCGTTCGACCTTGCGAAGGTGAAGCCGATAAAACAAGCGTGGTTTGCAAGCGGCAGGTGCGTCATCGAGAAACCAGTTTCCGATCAACCTTCGCAAAGTTTTTCGCTAGGCGACGGTCTCATCGAGCAGCGTCTTGAGTTTTTGCATGCCCAAGCGCATTCGCGTCTTGATCGTGCCGAGTGGCTGCTCTAACGCATCGGCGATTTCTTGTTGCGTCAAGCCCTCAAAGTACGCCATTTCAATCGCGCGCCGTTGTTCGAGCGGAATCGCGCCGAGCGCCTCGCGAATGCGGTGACGTTCATGACTTTGCACCGCCAATTCGTGCGGTGCGGGACCGCTATCCACAACGTCGAGCACCGCCATCTCATCTTCCGCGACGGACGGGCGAACGCGGCGGCGACGCAGTTCGTCAATAGCGTGGTGGTGTGCGATGCCGGTGAGCCACGACGAGAACTTGCCGCGCGACGCGTCAAAATTGCGCGCGCGCCGCCAGACCTTGACGAAAACTTCTTGCACCGTTTCTTCGGCGGCGGTGCGGTCGTTGAGAATTCTCAGCGCGAGCGAAAATACCAGTCTGCCATAGCGGTCGTACAGCGCCGACATGACCCAGGTTTCGCCGCGCATCAGCGCGTCAACTAATTGTTCGTCAGACCACATATCAATTTTTGCACCAATGAAAATATCCCACAGAACCCTGTGGGATATTTTCTTATACTTCTGGGTTATTGTCAACTTACCTTGCAATCCTGGCAGCCAGCGTCATCTTTTGCTCTCTCGTCCCGAACACGGCGACGAGTGATTCGGGCACGAACTTTTGCCAAGTCGTGAGCAACGTGTAAATCATCGTCACCGCCCCGACGATCAAATTGCTGTACTCGGGGAAGAACTGCAACGTCACAACCAGCATGGCGAACGCGAGTGCGATCACAAAGCCGAGCGGCTTGTCGTAGATCTCGGACATGCCGAGTTTGTGGGCAACCCACAAGATCAGCGCCGCGAATACGGGCAGCGACACAGTGCCGATGACCAACTTCATTCCTTCGTCCATTTGACTTGCTCCTTTCTGAATACGCGCGTTAGGCGCGCCTGTTGATTTTTCCACCAAGAGTACCACGCCATGCCGACGAGCATCTTGATGAGACCGAATACACCTTCGAGAAAACTCATGTTGACCTCGCTATTTGACGTGCTGCGCGACGTTGACGAACATCTGATAAATGTCCACCGCCGCTTTCGCTGCAATGGGCGAGAGCACGAATAGCACTGCTGCCGCCATTGTTTCAAGACGCGATACGCGGTCGTCAATTGTTTTGCCAGAGCTGAAGCCGATGTGCGCCTTGATCGCGTTCAGTTCTTCGGGAATACTGGGTTTGCCGGCGGCGTACCCAACATGATTCTTGATCGCGTTTACTTCGTCGATCAAACCGGGTTTGCCGTTGCCAAAGAGCTTTGTTTCAAAGCGCGCGATGGCATCGCTGAGATGCCTCAACTCTTGGGCAATTAGAGCAATTTGCGTTGGCGCGGCGGGAGTTGGTTGCGCCAACTTTGTTTCTTCCATCATACCCCCTTTCAGTCGTGGCTAACCGCCACTGAGAATGATTGGCGCGCTCGGTGTCGGGGGCCGATGTACGCCGTATTCAAAGTGCAATGCCAGGCACAGGCAAAGCACAACGACAATGCAAGCCAGGATGGTCACTGTCAATTTGTAGTTCTTGATGGCGTCCACGATTACCTTCACTACTGCGCGTTCAGTATCTCGCGCACGCGGATGAACAACAAGAGCGCGGCGACGCCGATGGTCAGCGCGATGCCGATGCCAATGCCGATGACAACGCTCCATGGATCCAGTGCGAATGCGTGAAGCGATTCAAGCGCGACGACAGTTGGAATCGGGGTTCCGGGTGGTGGGTATGGGAATGGCGGTATCATCGTTTTGTTTCTCCATCTCTGCGCTCGGCGACAAAAGACAGCGCCAGCGCGCCGAGCATCATCACGATCGTGTCGAGTAAGGTTCGCATCGCAGCTACCATATCCGATACTGACCGGTCATACGAACTTGAGCGCCACTACCCAGTCCCGGAGCGGCTGCACCGAAAAATACAAGGTC
Organism: Chloroflexota bacterium; assembly: GCA_016219275.1. Taxonomy (NCBI): domain Bacteria; kingdom Bacillati; phylum Chloroflexota; species Chloroflexota bacterium. Next base: position 72,569 of record JACRBM010000096.1, on the reverse strand, counting down.
CCCAGCCGCTGTCCAATACATCGCATTGAACGACGTTGGATTGAACCAGTAGTGCATCATTTGAACCAGCCACACGCCGGGGCGGTGAGCAAACCCGCTCATCATTCCGTGACTTAGACCGTCTGCCATGCTACTCTGCGCGATTGGCACAGTGAAATAATATGTTCCCGCGCCTCCATAGGTGGTCGTGCTCCCGCAACTTAGTCGAATCCAAAACGTCACGAGTGTTCCCTGAAGTTTGAACACTGCCGTGAATGTTCCATTGCCAATTGAAGGCAAGGGCGCGGTATCTACACCCCACGTGCAATTGTAGTTGAACCACTCTGGGAAGCCCTGTGGAATTTCTGCATACGAATACGCGGGCGACGTGATCGCCGCGTTTGCCAACGAGTAATCAGACCCAGCCGCGACCGTGATCGTCGTGTTCGGCGCTGAGTAGGTTGCATTGATGACGTAGAAATACTTGACGGTCGTTTGGGTCAGTTTGATCTTAGCGCCTTTGGGGAACTTGGTCCTCACATCGCCACTGATTGTGAATGTCGTCGCCGATGCGTAAGTCCATGTTGCCGCGTCCGAGATCCAACCATCGCCGCCGGTCATTCGACCGTCGATCCCATTCGGCGAAATGCTGTACCCAGTCGCGCCAGGAACAAAGTTGGATGACTTGATCGTGGCGGTCGGGTAATCAATTTGAGCATGGCTACCAGTTGGATTACCCAGCGCCGCCGCAGATTGAACTGGTTTTACCCATGAAGATGTTGGAGTAACATTGCCATTCGCGTCATAGCCGCGGACTGCATAGAACTTGGTATCTTGGGCTGGGGTCGGTCCAGCCATCGCAAAGTCATCTACCTTGAATGCGACGGGTTGCAAGTTATATACAATAGAGCTAAACCAGACTTCGAGCGACGCGTAGGCGGCATTGGCGGGCGCGGTGAGCGTAGCGGCGTATTGACGCCACACACTATCAGGATTACCGTACGATCCAAATTCGCCGAAGGATATGGTCGTCTTGTTCGCGTCTTTCCAGTTAACCCGTGGCTTGATCGAGTCGTTGGCGTCCACCAAAGTCGTGAGTATCATCCATGCCGACGCCACATACGACGCTGACGCGACGATGGGATAATCGTTTGAGACGGCAAAGGGCAAATTGGAGAGCAAGCCGTTTCCGTTGTAAGATAAAGCGTACGTTCCACCATGCGGCGACGAAGTCGTGATGGACATGGGACACTTGAGATTCCATCCAATCAAATCGCCGCTTTCAAAATCAGGATTCAGTAGCGTCAGGTTTCCGACAGATGATTGATTGAGCGCCTGCACTACAGAATTACCGACGACTCGCGCGAGAACCGATGCCCCTACTTCGGTTGGGGCTGAATTGGTCAGCAATTCATAGACGACCGCTTGAGCTACTGGCGTCCACGTTGCTTGCAAGTTCGTTCCCACAACCCCGATGTTTGTCCATTGCGGTTGCGTCAAGATTTGGATTCCGCGCGGGAATCCGAGCAGCCCATCATTCATTAGAAATCTCCCGCCTCGACGATGACATTGATCGCTTCCGCTTTTTCTGTGCTTGCCTTGATCACATAGTTTGCCGGGAGCACCAAGTCGGCGAATGCTTCTTCGGTTTCCCATGACTTGGTTACGGACCCGACTGTGATCGCGGATACTTGATACTCACGCCAAAGACGCGTGGTCGAACCGTTGTTGATAAACAGTCGCACCATCCCGGCGGTGGTTGTCACCGCTGCTTTGCAGTACACGCGGAACACACGCGCACCGCTTGCGCCAGCAGTAAAAATGTCTACCAGCGTACCAGAACCATCGCGCCCAGTATTGGCGACCGTGACCTGTCCGGTGGCGCACCTGGGTGTGCCGGTAAAAATTGGAGATGTTGCCATTTGATTTACCTCAAGAAAAGATAGGCAGAGATGGTCGCCCCAGTGAGGCGATAGTCATTGCCTTGTACTGCCACGTTCGCGGCAGTTTCACCGTTCGTCGCTAATTCAACCGTCCCGCGTTGAGTCGTCGTGGCTTGCGCTAATCGCGTATCCCCGCCATGCACTACTTCAGTCGAAGCCGCATCCGTCGCGCGTGTGACGGTGATGTTCTTGGCAGTCAGGTCCGAATTAACTGGAATTGCCATCGCTTATCCAACCACGACGACGCGATAAGTCCCCGCCGCGATCGCGCTCGCCATCTTGACCGTGATTTGCGTCGTGCTCGTATGCTCGATCTCGCACTCCACTTCCGTGTACGGCGAGTTGACTAGGTACACCTTGGCGATCACATCGCGCGACCCGAGATTGTGCGTCACCACTTCGCTCGTCGCGCCGCCCACAAGCGCGGCGGCATACTTGAACGCCGCGCCGGAGTGAGCATGATTACCGGCGGCGGCTTGCTGTGCGCCCGTCCCCAGTGTTCGCATGGACGCCGTGCCCGCCGCGCCGTCCTTGTTCGCGGTGGCAACGTGTGAGTCCGTGATGCCCAACGCCTTGACGCGCAACGCATCGGCGTTGATCTCGATGGTCGAGTTGTCCACGCTCACGTCGAGTGTGTTGCCGGTCTTGGTCAAACCGTTGCCGGCGACGATCTGCCCGGCTCCGCTGAACTGCGCCCAGGTCATCGTCGTGTTGCTGGGGAACGTCCCCGCGAGTTCGGAGAGCACCCAGCCACTCGCTTCGTACGATGTGCCTTCTTCAACGAAGACAAACGCGCCCTCATGCACGTCGGCAGTTGAGTCAAAGTCGGTCGGGCGCGTCCATGCGCCTGATTGCACGACCCAAATACCATTTTGCGAAACAGTGGTTTGCGCGGTCAGCAGCACGCGATTGCTTGCTACGAGCGCAACGCCATCAATCGTCGTCGTACCCGAAAGACTCGCAACATTGCTCGTTGCTACCGCGAGAACCGACAACTTGGCGTCAAGCCCTTGGGCAACGGAGTCCACATAACTCTTGTTCGCAATGTCGGCGTCCGCGCTAGGCGTGGCAACTTGCGCGCGTCCGCTCGCATCGCGCAACATCAGCATGTTGGCAGTTGCCGCTGCGGTTGCATTGTCGAGCTTGGTTTTGTCGGTCCCCGGCATAAAGCCGTCTACGCCTGCAGTTGCCAATCCGGGCATAGCGTGACGATGATCGTCTCTGGCGGCTAATGTTCCAGCGCCGACGTTACCCGTTGCGCCAACTGTTTCAGCGGTTGGCGTACTGCTGGTAAGGGCAACGCCTTGCTCGCTCAATGAGACCCACGCCGAACCGTTGTACTGATAGGTCTTGTTGTCGGCTGTGTTGTAGTACACTTGACCTTGCACAGGCGAGGACGGCGCGACGGCAAGTTTTTGCACGACCGCGTTTTGCAGTTCGTTCTTGCCTAGATCAATGTTGGATAAAAACGGAATAGACATTGTGACTCCTACACCAAGTACGCCTTGCCGCTGAAGGCAGCCGAGAAGCGTGCGATGACTTGGTTGAGATTGGTATATTCGACTTCGCCGAAAATGCGCGTGTTCGCGCTGTCCACAACCGTCACTTGTGGATAGCGACCAAGGTTGTGAACGATAGTCCACACGACGTTGGCAGTCCCTTGATCGTGGGTATAGCCGGCAAAAGCGGGAAGTGTCGCGGCGGTGTGATTGTGCGAGTCATCCTTGACGCTCGGATTTGGGAATGTCCCGTCCAAATCGCCGCCCGCGGCGTCGCCCGCCTTGATGCCGCCGATGTCCTCGAACACATTGGTGACAACGTTCGTCGCGCTCGGTCCCGTCCCCGCGCCATGCGCGAAGCGCAGCAGAGCTTCCTCGATCATGTGCTGAACCAGAATGCGAATTTTGTTCCAGTCGTTCATGTCAGGATCGGCTCACTCGCGTTCAGGGTTTTGTCGTAGCCCAGCGCAAAATGTGCGCTGTAAGAAAGATACGGGCTAGGCAAAACCAACGCGCGTACGTCTTCCCAGTCATCGCCGGCATTCTCAGAGAAGCGGATTGCTTTGGGATTATTCATTCCGAGCGCCTGATTTTCACCGGCGAGCATCCACACCCATTCCTCGTTGACTGGATCGGACACCACGACATTGCGAACACGATAGTCGTTTCCAACTCCCCCACCGACAAACGTGTACACTTGCTCCCACGTCACGCAGTTGTCTTGACTGCGATACAGTCCTTGCCCTTCGATTGAAACGTAAGCGATCATGCCTGACTTGGAAAGCGCGCAGTTGGTAAAGTTGTCCGTGTACCAGGGTCCAGGTAATCCGGAGGGGTACTGGTCAACAAACGATTCGCCCTGTGTCTTGGAAAGAACGATCCCATTCACTACACTCGGATCGTTCCCCGCCATCAAGACGCGCGTGCCGCCCGTGATCGCCGAGTCCATCCGTCCGCCATTTCGATTGGCGTCGCCCTGATATACCTGTGCGCTAGCAGACGGTTTATAGTTTCGTGTTGGATAGGATTCCGCAACGCGCGTAAAGTAATCGCACGACGCAAGGATGAGTCCATTGGGAGTAATCGTCGCACCGGTCCCGCGTTGCGGGATGTCGTCGTAAGAGGCGTGCGTGTGATATTCTGACCACGACGTTCCGCCAGTGGTAGACCAGAAAAACCCAGAAGTCCAAAAGGAACCATAGCAAGCCAGAACAACGATGTCCGGGTTGGTCGGATGAATGGCGATCTGCCGGGTAGTTGCGCCGTAAAACAGTGAGTCGGTCGGCGTCACGTCCGCCCAGTTTTTGCCATAGTCAATCGTTTTGTGGCATTTGCCGTTGTCGAGCACCACGTAGGCTGTCTTCGGGTCGAGCTTGCAGCACGCAATCTCGACGATGTAATTGCGCGCACCCGACACATAGCCAAAGTCCCACGACGAATAGATCGTCGCCCCGCCATCGCGCGAGCACACCACCACAGTATTTTGTCCACCGCCGACCTGATACGCGTCACCCCAATACATCACGCGCTTGGTGAGCTTGCGAATCGGTCCCCAGCACAGCGTGTTGACCGGATCGCTGCCCGTCTCAAACAGCAATTTCCACGTCTGCGCGTCAAAGCTCAGTTCAACTCCGTGTCCCATCGCTATCCCCCCGCCGCGAGCGTACCACGCAAACGCCAGTGATAGAGCACGTCGCGCGCGCCCAGCAACGTCACAAAGTTTTCACTGGGAGTCCACACTGCCCCGTCGTTCGTTACGAACACATACGCCGTGTCAGTCGAACTCGCGGCGAACTCGGTCGGCGAAAGAATTCCGCCGGTGATCGCCGAGTGAGAGAACGTCGGATTTCCGCCGCCGACGAAACTCCCGCCGCTATCGCCGCTGTAGCCGAGCGGATTGGTTCCGCCGTTGACCGCGACGACCAGGTGTTGCATAAAATGCCACGCCAACCCGACGACAAAATTGAATGTGCCGTTCGCCCAGTTGACGAGTTTGTTTTCCCAGGTTAGCCCACCGTCAATCGAGTGATTCAATTCGCCCGCCGTCGGCGCCCACCACTCCATCGCGTCTTGCGGATTGATGAACGCATAGCGCCGGATGCCGTGCTCGAAAGTGTGAATCAGCGTCCACTCGACGCCCTTGTCCTTGGTTTCCCACAGTTCGCCGTTGCCGAGTCCGACGAGCCAGTGACCATCGTCGTTGTGATCGACGTAGCACGAGCGTACCGATGCGCCAAATGTTCGCTTCAAGATGACCGATGTGCCAGTGCTGGTCACTTTGTAGAGCGAGCCATCCACGCAGCCGACCAGGACTGTGCCTTTGGTCTTGCGAACATTCGCGGCGATGTGATTCACGGCTGAACTAATCGGGATCGTCGTCTTGGTCAGTCCGCTATCGAGTGTCACGTAGACGTTGGCGTCACCGCCGGCGTAGAGCGTCGCATAAGCAAAGCCCTCGTCGCCGACATCGCCGATGACGATGGTTTTGGAACACGTCGCGGTTTGCCCGAGCGAATCGGTGATCGTCAACGTCACCGTCACTGGCGTCATGTAAAGCGCATAGTCGTACTTGTGATGCGCGTAAGGCGATGCGCTGGATTCGTCGGGTGTCCCGTCGCCCCAGTCCCAGCTATACAGTGTGATCGTCGCGTCCGGCGAATAAGACGATGATGCGTCAACATAGAGAACGGGCATTGGATCGCCCCACACGACTTGCTCGTAATCGAACGACGCGACGGGCTTTTGTTCTTCGCCGCCGTCGTACGTGAACGGCGACGAGTTGCCGCCAACCACTTCCAAGTCCATCGTGTATCCGCCGCTCGCATCCATCTGCGACGTGTAGCCGAATAGAAAATAGTTGGCGTTCTGCCGACTCTTGCTCTCGATGAGCTTGAGTGTGTGCCCGATGCGAAGACGCGGGTTTCCAGGAATCGTAAACTCGGCGCTCTCCCACAGATGATTCAAGTCATTCAACATCCAGGGCGCCATCGCGTTCGCCATGCCTTGCGTATCCACCAACTCGCTTGACAGGATCGCCGTGCGATAGGTCGGTGGACTGGGCACGTAAGCCGAACCTGCTTTGGCTTCCGCGCGGATCTTGCCGTACCCCAGGATGATCGTGCGGTTGCGAAGATGGCGCTGCGTTTTGGTGTGCCGAAACTTGCCGATGATATTGCCGTCGGTCGCAGCGGGCGACGACGCTTCGCGGTACGTCCAAAAGTGGTTGGTGCCGGGGAGTGGCTTGCGATAGTCAAAGATGATCGTGCCGTCCGTGGTCGCCCAAATCGCCCAGCCAATCAGCGCGGCAATCTGGTTTGCGGCGTCGAGCACGCTGCACAACTTGAACTCGCTGGGGTGCGTGTCGCCGATGGAGAAGTTGGACGCGCGCGCGTTGACCGATAGTCCCGCCATGCCGAGCAGTTGGCGCACCGCGTCTTCGGCTTGTGTCATCGAAAATGACACGCCCACTTCGTCCAGCCACGTCTCGCGCGCTTTCATCAAGGCGTCCGAGCACACCAGTTCCCAGGTGTCGGGGACGCGCGCCACTTCCACGTCTTCGATGAAGCCGTAGAATGTGCGTTCCTCGAATCCGTTGTAGCCCTGATAGATCTCGACGGGGTAGGTCATGCTGGGGTCGAGCACGACTTCACTCGGAATGGCAATGCGCGCCTCGGCGATCTGCTGATCGAACGAACCGGCAATGGAAATTTGGGTCGCCAAGTAAAACGGCGCGCCGCTGACGAACACGCGGAACGACGGACGATTTAAGTAGGCGGCGATTTGTTCGTTCAAACCCATGGGGAGTAACCCTATTTACACTACAGATTATATTATGTTTCAACACAACTTGCAATAGTGTAATGATACAGTGATTGTGTTCAAGCGCAATTTGCAACCACTGGCGAGCGCAAAAATTGCGCTTACGCCTTGATGAGCGTCAGCTTGAAATCGTAGGACTGGAAAAGGTTCGCCGGGTTGCTCGTATCAATGTGGACGGGGAATTCGGGCGTCTCGGCAAACAGCGCCGAGAACGATGCGCCGTCCTGGTCGGTGCATGTAAAGGGATTGCCCGACAGGTGCAAGTTGAGCAAGGCGTCGCGCAGCGCCTTGCTCTTGGTCAGTCCTTCGATTGTCCGTGTGCCCGACTCAAAGCCGTGATGCTGAATGATCGAGCGATTCGCGCCGATGGGTTGGAGCTTGCTTCGCACCGGCGGATACCGCCAACCCGAGTCGGACTTGGGATTCAAGTCGAACGTGTTTCCGCCGATAGTCCACTTGCTCATTATTTCCTCCACGGTCCGGCATTCGCGCCAGTCATTCCGCTCGTGCCTGACGCGGCGCTTCCCTTGCCGATTGCGCCACTCGCGCTAACCGATCCGGTGCCTTGCACCGTTACGACGATGGGCTTGCCCACCGACGCGGCGATGCGCGACAAGAGCGAGACTTGCTGTGACGCCATGCTTGCCATCATCGTCATCGCCGATGCCATACGCGGCATCGCCGACATATTCGTCGCCATCATGCGATTGGACGAACTGATATTCGAAAGCGCCGAGTTGGTTTGCGGAATGCCCTGCACTTGCATCGGTCGCCCGCCGTTGATCTGTGCGAGCGCGTTGGTGTAGTTTCGCATCGCTTGCGAGGTGGTCGTGCCTTGGGCGTCGCGTCCGATCCCAAAGTAGCGCGACGCCGCGCCTTCCCACGAACCGGTGCGTTTCCAGTTGCCCGCCAAGATGCGCGCCGTCCATTCGATATTCGTGGCTGGGTCGAGCAGTTGCTTGGTCGTCGGTCGGTCGCGGAACATCCGATCGTAGTTGACGCCGTTACGGATGATGTGAGTGTCACTCGGCATCACTTGCCCTAGTCCCGTCGCCCCGCTCGCGCGATTGATCGCGCCGGGCTTGAACGCGCTTTCGGCTTTGATGATCGCGGCAAGGTTTTCCTGGGGAATGCCGTACTTGTTCGCGGCAGCAGTAATGAGATCGGCGTAGGGAACGTTGAGTCGGTTGTTGCGGGATGGCGCGCCGCGCGCCCCAGTCGGCGTGGACATCGCAACGCCGGACATTGGTCCAAGTCCGCCAAACATTCCGCTGTAATAGCCCTGCAAGCTGGCTGGCAACTTGCTGGTGTCACCCATGATGAATGATGCGATGGTCGCATACAGTTCTTCGTCCTTCGTCCCAGAGATGAGCTTGGCGAGTTCGGGGGTAGACGATTTGGTCGCATCACGCGCAGCCGATACAAATTGGTCGCGCATCGCCTTGTCCATCGTAAAGAACCAGGCATGAGCAAATTCATGCACGGACGTATCGCGGAACTGCCCAACCTTGGCAGATTGCAGGACGACCGCGATGTCTTCGACTTTGCCGTCGTCGCGTTCACGATATTCCGTGTATCCTTCGCGGCTATCTTTGTCATTCAGATAGAGCGGCACACTTGCCAAAACACTTCTCGACTGATTGGTAAAGTTGTATTTCGAGAAAATGTCATCGCGGAATTCGTCTTGAAGGTCAACTCCACGCGATTGAGTTGGCGCAAAATCGGTAAAGCCAAAGCCAGGTGCGTAAGTTCCGCGTCCGTTGTACGGAGCGCCATCAACTTGACTTTCCTCGCGCGCCCGGGCTTGCAGCGCCGATGCGCCGCGCAGCGCGCCCGCCGGCGAACTCGCCGGGGAAACGTTATTCTCGCCGCGCGCCCAGGTTTGGAGCGCCGACGCGCTCCCGCTTTTGCTGCCGTCGGGACTAGCCCCAGTTAGCAAGCGAGTCACTGCCACGTCGAACCGGTCCACCGATGCGCCGAATGTGGTGGCATACGTGTTTGTGATCCCACTTGGCACCGACCCGATCAACGGCTTGCCGTCCTTGTCGGTCGGACCATCTTTGAATAGCCAAGGATAGTTGACGGGACCCATGTCGCGCGCGCCCGTCTTGTCGTAGTATTCCCACGGCGTCGGCGGCTTGTAGCCAAACGCGGTCGGGATGTTGTAATGCCCGCGCAGCTTGCCTTGCTCGTCAGTGTTCTTTTTGATTTCCTCGCGCAACAACTCCATCGCCAAGGTCATCGCTTCGGACGACGTAAAGTACTTGTAAAGTTGCCCGCCCTGTCCGAACATCAGATAGTCTTGCGGAGTTTGCTTGACGCCGAGATTCGTCAACAGTCCTTCGTATTGTTTGAGATAACCTTGCAGCTTGGGCGCGGTTTGCTTGTTCAGCTCCGGCATTGTTTGGATGTTCGGTCGCTGAAGATTCTCTTTGATCTTCTCGGTCTGACCCAGGAATGCGGCGGCGGGTCCGGTCAACGTCATCAATTCGCCATTGACCAGACGCAGTACGACTGCCGTGTTCGCCCATTCTTCCTTGATCTTTTTGGCGTACTCACCGTTCTTGTCGAGCGGCGCAATCGCGGCAAGATACTGTTTGCTCAAGTTTTCCGACATCTGAGAAAGCGAGTCCACTTCGGCGCGCGTGTACTTGGTGATGTCGAGATTGCCGAACTTGAACGCAGTCGGCTCAAAACCCGACGGGCGCGATGTGCCGGGCGCACCATTGATCGCCGCCGCGCCATCTTCGGGCGCACGATAGCCAGCGCCAATAATCGAATTCCACAGCTGGCTGGTAGAACGGAGATCCTTTTTCTGCCAACCCAGGGTCGCGGCTCGCCCTTCAATCTCTCGAATGATTTCAGATTCCGACATGCCAACCGAAGTCGGGTCCAAGCGCAACTCTTTTTCGGCGTCTTCCAGGCGCAGTGCGCGTTCAGCGCCATAACCGCGATACTTGCTATTATCAATCTTGCTGGCTGTGGCGATGGCTTCGCGGAGTCGCGCGTCTGCTGAATCATTCCATCCCAGTGCTTCGTATACTGCAACGTCAAAGCCCGCACCCTGGTCCATGGCGTACTTGAGTCCCGGCGAACTTCCCTTCTTGGAGCTGACCGCCGCCAGTGCGCCGGCAGAGTCGGCAATCCCCCTGAGCCAATTCGTCCACCACGCCATTGTTTCGCTATCAGGCGTCAGCGCCGCCGTCACCAGCGCACCGATAGCCGGGAACACGCGACCCGCTTGATCGCTGATGTTGCTCATCATGGTCGTGACCGCGCGTTCGCCTTCGCCGGCAGAGTTGGCGAATTCTTTTTGATAGTCCGTCAACTTGGCATAGTTGTTGATGAGCACCAAGAAATTGTCGAGTTGGCGCTGCCCTGCCATCGAGTCCGACGCCATGCGCTTTTGGGTATCCGACAGCCTGCTCCACTTTGCCGCAAGCTGGTCAAGGATCTGCGACGAACGCAGCAGTTCACCGTTCTGATCGCGCGTGTAGACGCCGATGTCATTCAGTTGTTTCAAGTCCGTCGGACGCGAACCGATCGTCGTCAAGCGTTCAAAGAACGTCGTCGCTTCACCCGCGCCCTTGCCGCTCATCTGCAAAAAGCCCGCGTACATCCCAGCGGTTTGCTCAAGCGACCAGCCCATTTCCTTGCCGACGATTGCGCCTTGCGCCATCGATTCAACAAAGTCGCCGAGATTCGCATTGGTGTTCTTGACGGCAGCAGCGGACACATCGAGCACGCGCGTCGTTTCGGCGGTCGACAAATTCCACTGGCGCGTGATCGTGATGAGGTCTTTCATCATCTTGGCTTGATCGCCGCCCGTCATCACCGCCATCTTTGCGCTGGTATCCACCAATCTTTGCTGATCGCTCGTATCTTTGGTGTAGCGCGAGGCTTGGGTGAACGCATTGATCGCTTCGGTCGGACCTTGCCCGTACTTCGCGCCAGTGATCATCGCGTCAAGCGCCTGTCCGCGCATCTCGCCGATGGAGCGACCCGACGCATACGCCGCTTGCGACGATGCTTTGTCGAGCTTGAGAAAATTGTCCGTCAGCGCGGCAACCGCTTGTCCCCCAGTTTGAATAGTGCCCCACATGACGCCCATCACCATGATGGAACGCACCATTGAAAACTCAAGTCCATTGAAGACCCGCTGCCAACCCGACATCGTGCGCGACGCGGCAGTGGCTTTGTCGTTCAACAACTGCGTCATCTGCGCGGCAGTCATCGTGCCGTTCGTGAATGCCTTGACCACTTCTTCTTCGGGCACGGCGAGCAAGGCTTGGCGTGCCTGCTCTTTTGCCCAGTCGGGACGCATCGTTTGCGCGCGCTGCCAGTTTTGCACAGTGAATCCCAGTCGCTCGCGCGCCAACTGATTCGAAAACGCATCCGTATTGAGCACGCCTGTGTTTGGATTGGCGTGTTGTCGGAATGTTCTTTCAATCGGCGACTCGAGCAAAATATCTTGCTCGGCTTGGCTGAGTTGCCACGATCTTGGCATCCACTTGTTCGCCCGGAATACCCCTTCGTGCCCATAGCCAGACAATACGCTTTGAATCAACTGATCTTGAGTTTCAGGATTCATTGCCTGGAAATCGGCGCTCGAACGCATGACGCCATGCTTGTACGCCAACATGCGGTCAACGAGCGGCGGCGAGGGCAGTTGGGAAAACGCGCCTTGCGGCGTGTTGTTCCCAGGAGTCAACGGAGGGGGCGGCTGAGTTGGCGGAACCGATGGCGGTGTCGCCGGTTGCGTTGCGCGCCGAGTCGTCGCGGTCTGCGACCATGACGGTACGCTCATTGGGATTGACGACGGACCAAGTGCGTTCGGAATGTTCGGCGCGACGTGTGGCTGCGCCGGCGGAATGTTCGGCGATGGGCTGGGCGGCGCAGTTGGAATAGGCAACACTCTGCCGCTGTCAGTCACAAGATTTCGCGCCGCGTTATTTGCCTTGCGAACCGGAACTTGGAATCCGCCAATGTCCTGGATTTCAACGTCGGGATATAGACGTTCGGCTGACTCAACAAATGCCGCTGACTCGTCGCGGATTTGTTGCTTCAGTCTTTCTTCTGTCGCTTGCATCTCCGCTTTGGTTCGGCGTTTGCGACGCGGTTTTGCTTCACTCGATTCGGCTTCGGGCGCTGACCTGAGTTCTTGTGTGCGGTGCGGAACGACGACGTGTTTGCCCGACAAGTCAACACCGGGCAGTCCGACTCTACCAGCGCGTTCGCGCGCGGCAAGGTCCAACGGTCCGACCGACGAACCTACCACGTCACCCAGGTCGCTGTCCTCGACGACGCGGCGAGCGGAGCGCGCCTTCGCTTCCGCTCCGCGAATTTTCTTGGGTTTGGGCGTTTCAACGGGTTCGGGAATGAGATAGTCCGCACCCTCGATGTTGCGTTTGAAGTAGGGCGTGCGTAGTGAGTCCCATTGCTCATAGCTTTCGAACTTGATCGCACCGGGCGGGATCGCGCCAAGATCAACTTGCTTGGCTTTAAGTTCAGCCGCGGCGATACGCTTGGCTTTCCGCGCATTGTGGCGTTCGAGTTCGGCAGCGCCTTCAACATCCATCGTCCCAGGTCCATACCCAGGAACGATCTTGCCCGTCGGATAGACCGAGCGCGGTTGAAATGGCACATTCTCGTACACAACTCCATTGCGAATACTCGTGATTGGCGAAGGAGTGTACGACTCGCCGGTACTCCGCGACAGGCGCGCGCGCACCGAGTTTTCAATCGCCGTCGCTTCGGACACGGTAGCGTAGCGGCTGGCGTAGCTCCCGCCCTCATCACGTCCAAGCCGTTGCGCGACAGAGGGAAAGGTTTGCGCGGCGGCGGGCGCAGTCGCTTGCGCGCCCATCAACTCGCGCTGGGTAATCAGCAGCTCATTCGTCGCGCGGATGCTCGCTTGCATCGCCGCTTGTTGCTGAATAAACCGACTTGAGAACGAACCGAGATCCTTACTACCCAGGTTGGTCAGTGTGGTGTCTAACGATTGCAAGGCAGTCACCAATTCGATGACTGCCTTGCCCGCATTGGCGTCTAACGCAACGTCAATGCCGATGATTTCATTCAGCGAACTGTCGCTGCCTTGTGCCTGAACTTGTTCGTCGCTCATGTGTCACCGTTCGGGAGTCTCGCCGCCTTGTCGCGCCGCGACTCGTACCAGGCGTCGAGTTCTTGTTGATTGAACCAGTACTCTTTGGGCGCAACCATCTTCTCGTGGTCGAGCGCGCTCGCTTCCAGGATGCCCTTGACTTGGCGATACATCGCCAAGGCGTGCGTCCACCACCAAGGAATTCGGCGCGGGTCAGCGCCAAGTTGAAGATGGAATCCTTCTAGGTTGATGAAGAATCCTTGGAGTCGTTCATCGATAAAAAATACTGCAAGTCCTCCGGCGTGATGCGCTCCATTTCCTCAATGTACTGGTCCGCCATCGCATCTGTGGCAAAGGGGGCTTGCTGTCCGACTTGTTCGACCGATTCGAAAGCGCGCTGAGTGCATTGGGCGTCCCGAAAGTACGCAAGATAAATCGTGTAATCCATGAACGCCTTGTCGTACATCGCACGCGTCTGCGCGACGATCTGGCGTTCTTTGGCGAGCCGCACCAACGTCGCGTGATCGAACTCGGCGAGTTGCTTTTTGCGCGGCTCGGCGCGTTCGTTCACCCAGTCCACACGCAGTTTGCGGATACGTTCGGGTTCGGCGTCGCGCCGGGCAAGTGTTTCGGCTTTTTCTTCGTCGGTCGCGTTGTCGGGGAAGGGGTAAAGTTGGGGTTGAATGACTTGCTGAACTTCACGCACCCAGTCGCGCACATCGCCCGCGAGCACGACCGAGCGCAGAACGTCGTCGTCTTCATCGGCGAGTCCTTCGATATAGACCAAGTGTTCATCCGTTCCCGGCGTCGACAGAGCTTTGCGGCGCAACGCCATCACGCGCAACGCGTAGGCGTCGCGTTCCTGGGTGTCCGTATCGGACAACGCACGAATCCAATACGGACGACCCAGGACATTCACCGCAATGACCCAGCGGAACATATCGTCCACGCTGACTTTCCACATAACCTGTTTTTCCTCAACCATCTTTTCCTCCGTTTGAATTCGCCAAGCGCAAGCGCAATCACTTTGCTTGCGCTCGGCGCACGATTAAACAATGTCACCCACGAAAAGCCTGACCCCCGCGCTGCCCGCCGTCGTCACTTTCGGGACCACGAGCGAGTATCGCTTGGTTGCCATGTTGCGAACTTGGGCGCGCACTGGGTTCGCATCGCCGACGATCAGGTTTTCGAGCGACCACGCGCGCAAGACCGTCGCGCCTTCCGCCGCATTGGGATCGTAGACGCGGATCGCACTGCCCGTCAGCAGCGTCGGGTTGGCATAGTCCGACTTGGTTGCGCCGGTGCTGAAGAACGTCGAGTCGGGCTGCGGATCGGCGGCGGCAAACTCAACGTCAAGTCGCACTTGCGGCACATTCGTGACCGTGCCAGCCAGGTTGCGCGAGCCAATTTCGGGAACTTGCTGGGCGCGGAACGACGCGCGCAGCGTGAACGCCTGCAAGCGGTACACACGGTCAGTCGCCGTCGCGCCGCCCAAGAACAAGCGCGCGTCTTTCGCCTTGATTCCGCCGGGCGCAGACGTATTCGGCGCTTGCCAGGTGTGGATCACGTTGGCAGCTTTGTAGCGGTTGCCAAAGCGACCGAGCAAGGTGTACTGCGCGGTGATGGCTTGCTGCACACGCCACGACCATACGATATCGGACACGACGCAGTTGGTAAACTCCAACTCGCCGGCGATGGTCGTCACCGGCGCATTCGTGCGTTCGAGCAAGTAGGTCGTGATGACGCCGTTGTTGATGTAGTCCGCCAAATTCCACGCCGTAATCGTCTGCACGTCCTTGCCCGCGAGCAGCAAGTCCAGGTTGGACGAGTGAACGTTTTCTTCCAGCGTGACGCTGAACTCGGGCGCATCACTCGTGTATCCGACGGGATCCACGTTGCCCAGTTCCTCGTGCGTTTCCATGTTCGCGCGGATGCTGGGTTCGTAACTCTGCAAGCGGCTGACCAGCAATTCTTCGGCGGTCGCCGTGTTCAAGATGATGGGTTGAAACCGATGCGCGAGCAGCGCAACATCGGCGGGATTGGTAAATGCCATTCTGTCTACTCCTTGAGTTGGAAACCGTAGGCGACGGTCATCCAGTTGGTAAGACTGCCTTCTTTGCCAGCATCTTCGCCGATGCTGTTACGTTGAGATAGTTTGTCGAGCAGTTCGGCGTTCCACAGAAACGTCGGCGTCGCCGGGGTATAGTCATACACCGGAACGTTCTCGACTTGCTTGAGCAGATACGCCGCGAGGTCATCGCGTTCGCCGCGCGTGTTGGCAAAGATGTTGAGTTGTGCGAATGCCATCGCGCCATTGCGATTGCCCATTTCGAACGGCGAGTGGCGAGTGTTTCCCACATCCACGATGATGAGCGGCAAGCGCGACTTGCGGGGACGAACGCGAAACCCCAGCATCCAGACATAGGGAAACACCGGCGCAAAGCTGGAATTGGTGTAGGCGTCTTCGCCGTACACGTTGTACGGCACCGGCAGTCCACCGGTCGGGGCGGTGAGCAAGCCCTTGACGTGCTCGTACAAACTGCGTTCGACATTCCTCAAGTCCAACATGGGCTTATGACCTCAGCCACACGCGCGTGATCGCGCGCGCCTGCAATCGAAATTGTGAGACGGCGCGTTGGAGAAACAAACGCTTCTCGATGCGCGCCGACGCCAAACCATAGTTGATCGCCCACCAGTACGGCGCACGACCCGGCGTGCCGCCAAAGTTGCCGGCGCGTCGCTCCTGCGCCAGTTTGATCTTGGCTTTGCGCGGCAACTCGAACCACGCTCCGGCGCGATCGGGCTTGTGATTGCCGAGATAGATTTTGTTGGTGTTGTTTTGCTTCTTACTCATTTCGACTACTTCGCTTGATGCGCGGCGTGGCGCTCTCTGATCCTCTTTCTGAGCGATTCAATGAGCGATGCCTTTTCGGTATTGGTCTCGACGGTCTCGCGCTTTTGATTCTGCATCGCGCCCTTCAACCTGGGACCGAGAATGAAATCAATCTTCTCCCTGGCTTGAGTGTGGATCAGTCCTGGTGTTTTAAGAACTTTGACGATGGCTTTTCTGAATGTCGCGCGCCGCTTCGTGGACAGCTGATTACCTTTGCGTGTTTGCTTGATGACCACGAGCGCGCGTTTCCGCTCGACCGCTTTCCACTTGGGCGGATGTTGGTCGTAATATGCGCGCACGCCCTTGCTGATTTTTCGGCGGCGCAATTGTTCTTTGCGGTATTTTTTCTTCGCCGCTCTGTCCGCCCTAACTTTGGGCGACTTGGATTTGTAAAGTTCCTCGAAACTTCGAAAATCCATCGGGTAAGGATTGCGGTTTTTCGGAACGATGTGTCGCTTGAAGTGAGTGAGGAACAACGAAAGTTGCCTGCGCTTCGATGGTGCTGTGCCGCGTTTCATCTCGCGCGTTGCCCTTGCCGCCGCTTGGCGCAATTCCTTCCGCGATAGATTCACTCCCGCTCCGAGTTTGTCCCACGGATCGTACAGGTTGGTCGCGCGGCGATACATGAACGCTTCGGTAAATTGCGCCTTGAACTTGGGATACTCGCGCTCGAAACGTTCTTTGTTCGCCTTTGCCCGCGCGCGTTTGCGCTTGACGTTTCTGCCAAAGCGATAGGGCTTGCGCTTGCGCCACGTCACCATCTTGACCATGTGTTTGCGCGTGCCCATATTGTCGCCGCGTCGCCGACCGAGATACCCTTGCTCGGTCTGAATCATCCAGCGCAAAAAGTCGCCGATGGTGTTCTTTGGCGCGCCGCGCTTCCATTCGTTTGTTAAGATGCTCGTATCGCCAATCGAGGCGTGTGTACCGTGAATAGTCGCGTGCTGAAACGCCGACCACATCAAGGTCGGCTCGGCGTCGAGCGCGTCACCCGTCGGCACCACGTTCCCCAGTTGCGCGACCATCGCGGCGGCAAGTTGGCGCGTCAAATCCTCTGGGTGTTCAAGCTTGTTCGCTAGTCGCGTGAGTTTGGCGATGGCGTTGCGGAGTCCGCCAGTCCTTGTGATACCCAACGCTGGACCTCTCTCGAATACCATCCAAGCGAGTCCATCACAGCTTTGCGAACCGCAATGCGTTCGTCGCTCGGCGGAAACTTCACATCCAGTTCGGCGAGAATCATGCACGCGGCGGCGCGCCGCAGATGGTTCAACACGGCGTACTCTTTGGCGTACTGCTCGACCTTCGCCGACAAACTATCGTCAGTCTTCGCCTGGGTTGTACAGATGGCAGACAACTTGATATTCCTCCCCGACGGTTGGCACGTCCAAGCGTTGAATCGCGCTGGGACGAATCTGCTTACCGTCCACTTCGATGTACGCGTCGTCCAAATTCAACACGCGCTCCATCAATTCCTTGTCGTAGGGCGAGACGGTCAACGTCAAATCGCCCATCTCGATTCCCGATGTGGGTTGCGCGAAAGCAAGTTGCACGGCGGCGTTCCACTTGACGCGCGCGCGAAAATAGTAATCGGTCCAACCGGCAATGCGCCCCTTGCCGTGACAAACTGGGCAGCCCGTCTTCTTGGCGCTCTGCGTGAATTCATCCCAGCCACAATCGGGCGCGGTGCAGTTCTGCTGAGATGGATAACGCGCGAGCAAACGCGGACCGAGTTGGCGCGTCAGGGTGAGTTGCGAGTTATTGCGTCCATTCCAATAGTTAAGCATGGACCAGCTCCGCAAAGTGCGCCTGAATCTTGGCGCGTTCGACGCGCCGCTCTGCTCCGCGCAAGTACGCTTCATTCACGTCGAAGCCGATGGCATTGCGTCCCAGTTTCACGGCGACCGCCGCAACCGTGCCGCTGCCGGCGAACGGATCAAGCACAGCGCCATTGACCGGGCACGACGCATGAATCAAGCGCGCGACCAGTTGTTCGGGGAATGGGCACGGATGTTCGGTCTTGCCAGTCTCAGGCATAATGCTCCACACTGACATAAGCCGATTCGACGCATCATCCCAGTAATGCGGCTCGCCAAAACCAAAGACGTACTCGTGCGCGGGCGAGAAGCGTTTCGCGTTCATCGCCATGCTGATCTTGCGATTCCAGATCACTTCGGAGTACAGCGGAAACTCGCCCAGAAAAGAAAGCGGGTGGATGCCGACCCCGTCGCGGTAGCGCGTCTTGTGATTTACCCATACCAAGCCGCGCGCGACACGCAGACACTCGCGCACCACACACCGAATCCACTCCTGATACTCTGGCTCGGGCATGTCGTCGGAGTAGCCGATCGCGCCGACCTTGGCGATGAACTTGCTGGTCTTGTGCATCCCAGTGCCTTGCCTGGGAATGCGTTTGCCCAATTGGTTGTAGGGCGGCGACGTAACCACAATGTCCACGCTATCATCTGGCATATCGGCAAGCAGTTGCAGACAGTCGCCGCGTCTCAGTTCGCTCGTGTTCATGCCAAGTTCCACCTGAGCGTCCCAGGCACAGTCAGTCCGCCATACGGCGAATCCTTTTGCCAGTGCCAGAACGCTTCGTAATCCGCGCTGTGCGGCGGTAGTGTTTGCGCGGAGAACTGTCCAATGTCGCCGGCTTCTTCCATCGCGGCGTAGATCGCATTTCGCACGCTGGCGAACAACACTTCGCGTGCGAGTTTGAGATTGCGCGGACGCAAGCTCGAATCGAGCGCGATGCCGGTAATGCGTTCGCGGTAACTGATGTCCGACGCGGCGGCTTCGGAGAACAGCGAGTCCATGTACGCTAACTCGGTGCATTGCGCGATCACCATTTTTTGCGGGTGGCTTTCCGAGAACTTGACCGCGCCAATCGTCGGATCAACGACAGTCCCATCCTGGGCGCGTTGACAGATGTAAATACTCGCGTCGGTGTAGGTAGCTGGTTCGTAGAGCAGGTTGTTCTTGCTCAACGAAAAACCGCGTGTCCACAACACTTCCATCAAGTCAAACCCAGCCCACACGAAGTACACGATTTGCTGCTTGGTCAACGGCACGACGGTGTAATCGGCGAGTGGCTGCACGGTCGGCGCGGTGGGAAATTGAATCACGCCGCCGTCGGGGTCGCATGTCAAGTCGGCGCTGGTGTACACCGTGTCGCCAACGTAGACCTTGAGCGAACTCAACAGCCAGGTCGGATGCTGCGCGATGAACGTCTTATTTGCGCCGTCGACGATCCCCGACAAGGGTTCGCGGCGGACCAGGCGTTGTGCGCCCGGCCGCCGCGCATAAAAGTCATCCACCCCATCCCGCGCCAAGTCGTACATCACATGCTCCGAATCACGTCAATGCGCTCCTTGAGCGCGTCGATGATCGGCTTGCGTTGCTTGAGTCGTTCTTCATACCACAACGCCAGGCGCAGCACTTTCAAAAAGTGTTCCTTCATGTAGCGCACGTCAATTTCCCCTGTGCTTTCGACCGTCCGCGTCACGGCAATGTATTGCAGCCCCGGCTCTTTAGGACCAAATGCGATTTGGCGCGCAAACTCGCGCTCGTAGCTGTCGTCCGGGATGATCTCGGTCGGCGCGCTCCCAGCATCGGGCAGCACCGCCGTCTGGTAATACTTGTCCACCCATTCGTAGGCGAGCATCCCGCGCAAGATGAGCGCCTGCACGGAACGATTGTCCAGCCAAATTTGATCCAGCACGATTTCGCCGTGGATTTGCACGGACACGTCTTCCAGGTCTGGCTTGGACGACTTGATGACGATCACGGTGTTAGACAAGTTTTTCAGCAAGAGCGCATTGCTGGGATCAGGGGCCGGCGTCAGCTTCACGGCCCCCGCGGTCTTTGTGGTTTTTCTGGTTCCCATGGTTTCCTCCTAGTCGGTCTCCCAAAGTGCGGCTTACGCCGTGATGTTGATTTTCCACAGATTGTACGGGTTGCCCACGTAGTAGCTGTGATCCTCGCGGACGACGTGCAAGTCAACCCCATCTTCAATGTTGACATCCGACGCACTTTCCGCCTGGCCGTACATCTGGTGGTAGCCAACTTCCGACGGCTCGCCGGAAAGGAACACTTCGTCCACCGGGATGTTGTGCGACAACACGTAGCGCAAACCCGCGTAGCCATCCGCGTAGAGCTTGGAGTACACTTCCTCTTTCTTCGAGTCCGGTCCCCAGAAGAACGGGATCGCCGTCATCGAACCGTTCGTCCACCCAGCCATGTCCGTCAAGCGCGCTGGATTGAGAGCCATTTGTGTGATCGGAAAATTGACTGCCATGGCGGCGGTCACCGCCGCGTCAACCGCAGATTTGTTCAGTTTGCCGCCCGTTGACGAAAACGTGTGCCCCGTCGTGGTCGCAATCGCCAAGTCCATCGCGGCTTTCGCGCCGTTGTCGCGCTTGCGCGACATATCGTCAGAGACTTCTTCGAGGCGGCGTTGCAAGATCGGCCACGCCGCTGTCTTGAGCAAACGCCAGGGCATCCGCAACATGCCTTTGACTTCAAAGAAGGAAGGGACCACCCACAGTTGAGTGCCCGGCGTGATGGCGTAGGGACGCGCCTCGGGCGAGGTGATGAACGACGTGCCAATAGGGTGATCCACCGGAATGCGGTTGTCTTCGCCCGGCGTCACGTTCCAGTCCTGGAAAAAGTAGAACGCCCACTCTTTGTAGCGCGAGAGCAAGCGGATCGGTTCGCGCACACCCGCGCCCATCATTTCGTGGACTGGCTTCGAATTACTCATGCCGGTTTCGCGCATGAGTTGTTGCACGGCTGTGAGTTCGGCGCTGCCGCGCACGTCGAGCTGACCACGTTTATTGATCGTCAACAGTTCGAAAAATTTTGCTTCCATGTGGCTACTCCTTAAATGTCCTTGCCACTAAAGTGACACAGAATCACGACGAAATTTTCCGTCGTGCTCGGGGCGGATGGACGGTCGCCAGTACCGATCACTTTGCCGATCTTGTTGGTGCCCGCCGTCGCCATCAATCCGCCGGCAGCCGAGTACAGTTCGTCGCCGACGGCGGGCAACGTCGCGCCGACGAAGAAACCCTTGTCTGCCAGCGCCAGTACTTCGCCCGCCGCATACGAGACCTGCTCGCCGGCGTCGGCATACTTGGACGTTGGGCGGTAGGTAAACACACGGCGGAAAAACGCAAAGCCGTGAGGTTTATCCGTCGCAATCGCTTGCTGAATCGTGCCGTCCGTGTTGCGGACGACCAGCTTCCCCTCGCACAGTTCAGCGGCATTCTTGGCGGTTCCGCCGAGCATGAACGCGCGGGAAGCGTCAGCAATCTGGAAAAAATCTTGATCAGCCATTTTGCTGTGGGCTCCTTTTGAATTACCAACTGGCTTTGATGACAGTTGGCGTGGTAGTTTGCGCGTCCAACGCAACACCCATCAGCCCGACACCGACTGGCTTGGCGGACGCCGTAACTTTTTCCGTGCCTTTATCGCTCTCGCCGAGTTTATCGGCGAGCACGCGCTTTACGTCTTCGCGTTTCTGGTCTTGCACCGGTGGAGTTGGCGGTGGAGTCGCCGGTGGAGTTGGCGGTGGAGTCACCGCGGCTTGCGCTTGTTGCAATGCCGCCTGCATGGACTCGGTAACTTGCTTAGTCACACGCGCGACCAGCTCGTCAATCCACGCCGGGTTTTCGACGTAGGTCAGCGGTGAAAGGACTGGGCGATACATCGTCAACGACGGTGGCGCACCCAGGTCGCTCGTGAATGCGGCGAGCAGTCGTTGCGCGGCGAGCGCCGCGTTCGCTTGCTTTTGTTCGTCCGCCTTGGCGGGACCAAGCGCAATCGCTTCGCGTGCGCTTGGCGCACTCGGCGCACTGGGCTTGTCTGACTCACTCGACTCACTCGCCAACGACGCCATGAAGACAATGCGGTTCTGGTCAAACTTGGTGTTCGTGCCAGCGGGATTGCGCGTCACTCCACCACCCACCGCCGACATCCCGCTTAACTTGCGGACCGCCTTGCCGCTCAGGCGATTCGCCAAGTGATCGCAGTACTGCGCGTCGTTCGCAAAACTGCTGCCGCACACCGAGCACGTCGCAATCCGGGCGTCCGCCTCGATGGACAAAAACGCTTTGCCGCGCATCACATCGTCGGCAACTTCCGGGAAACGGTCGGCGAAAATGATGCCGTCCGTTTCCAATGCGCCGCCAACATTGCGCGCATCGGTGAAATAACCGACGACGATTTTTTCCTTGTGCTCGTCGTCTATCGCGAGCAAAGGCAAAGTGGCGGCGACTTCGCCGATCCCCGCGGCATCAATCTCATCGCGGTTCTTGTTCACCTCAGCGCGCGCGAGAATCGCGCCTTGAAAACGCAGCAGCCGTCCGCGATCCGAGCCGACGACCGTGAGTTGCGCTTCGGTGAGATCGCTCACATTGATTTGTTCAAACTTGACTTGAGGCATCGCAACCTCTACTTCGCTTCTGCGGCGGACTTGTCTTCATCTTTCGCCGCCTCGGTCGTTGGCTTCTCAGGGTCTTCTTTTGCTTCGTCGTCCTCGCCGGGTTCGGCTTGCGATGCCGCCAGCGTGGTATCCACCAGGTCTCCCAACTGATTCAACTCGGTCGCGCGCGCGCGGAGTTGCGCGCTCAACGAGTTGCCTTCGGTCAGCGACGCGTTGAGCTGCTTGACCGCATCGGCGAACGCCGAGGCGTAAATCAACTGCACGCTGTCCGTCTGTGCGGCGGACGCAAACGCGTGCTGGGTCGCGGCGGGCGTCGCCGCCATGGTTTTCTTTTTCATGCAACCTCCGAAAATGAAAAACGCCGACGGACAAGTCCGTCGGCGTTAGCCGTGAGCACTTCATACAGAGTATTTGATTGGTGTAAAAATTATACCACAGTTATCTGTGTTAATCAACCACTGGTGGTTCTAACTGACAAACCGATCGTTCGTCAATCGCAGCGCGCCCGACGATCAGCCACCTGCGAGATGCCGTCGAAAGATATGCCGGATAGTCGAACCGGCAGAACGCATACCCGCGAACAAGGTCGGACGCGCCTCGCCTTCGGCGTGATCCGCACCGCTGATGTCAAACGGTTCGCCAAACCGCCACGGCGCGTCGGCTATCCCAAGAGCAGACCGCGCAAGTAGGACACGGACGCGGTTCCGGGCTACTTGGCTTTCGCAATCAACTTGCGAATCGCCGCTGACAGATTGCTATCCAATCCGCGCAGAAATTTCGCGTGTGATTTGAAGAGCGTAATCGTGTGCCGCTCGACCGGCTCGGCGAGCGGTTTGCGCCCCGCGCCGGGACGCGCGCCGCCGTGTGTCAATTTGACGTGCCCAGCGTACGGATTGCGTTTCATTTTGCGCCGATCAAATTTGAACTCTGCCGGCAGTTCGTAATCATCCAATTCGGGAATGTACGGCGCATTGGGATTGATTTTAGACATCACTTGTTTCTTCATAGCACTCTCGCTCTCTGGGGGTCGCCTTGCGAACACTAATAATCCGAATCAGGTTGGGCGCGCGTGGTGCAAATGAGACGGCCAACAAACGATTGCGCTCCGAGTACCCCAGTAGGGTTTGTCGCGCCTCCTCATCGGAATGTAGTTCATCGGCTTGGATGTACGCATGGTCGTCCTCAAACGCCGTCGCGCCTTCTTCAAAACTGACGCCGTGCTTTTTCAGATTTGCTGCGGCTTTGGCGGCGTTCCACTCAAAATCGTAAAACGGATGCGACATGCTTCGCGGTTTGCTCCAGCGGTTTCGATATCTTGATTGTATCATATATAATCGAGGTCGTCAAGCATGAATTTTGGAGGTCTACGTGGTTGACGTGGGTTTGGTCGGCATCGCCGCCGATAGCGTTGCATTCGGATCGGCAGATACGTTCGCGCGCTTGAGCAATTCCACCTTAGTGACGGCTCCGTGCGCGAACGTCACCATGAGTTCGCCGTGCAAGGTCGTGTTCAAGTCGTGCTCATTGCGCTTGAGATGGTTGTAGATTTGCTGAACCAGCGTCGCCGCTGTGCTCGTCATTTGGTTTACTCAATTCTTCAAAGGTTGGCGGTGCGCCCCAGTCTTCAATCCAGTGAAATGTCCCCGGCGCTTTGTCGTCCTGGTCCATCCGAACGCCGCTCAAGAATTTGACCGATTGTAACTCGCGCACGAAGACGATTAAATCCACTGAGACCGTTTTGCTTTTCCAATCGTAATGTTCTTGCTCGATCGTGGCGAGATAATGCTTGCCCGTCTTGCCGACGAAATGCACATTGCACCCTGTAATCACTTGCCCCCTCCCTTGATCGCTTACCCTTGTGCTGTTGGAAACCTCCGCAACCGATGAACGGTCATCGCGCCGTAATCTGGCAATGGCGCCGACGCGCGCGGGCGCGCGCCAAAGTGAAAGTCAACCGTTTGCGCCGAACAAATCGAATGCGCGTGTAACTCAAAGTATGGCTCGTCAATCGGATGGATTTGCGCCGAGTCTGCGATGCACTTGGGGCACGGTCCCGACTCGGATAATTCCGAGTGCGTCACGCGTTGCCAACTCTTTGCGCCCTGCCCTTTCATCGCTTGCTGATAGCCCAGCAAATACAGCGTGCGCGACGCACTCGAATACAGCAGCGCACGATAACGCAAGTACTCCAAGTCTTCGGACGCGGCGGCAATCAATGCCGGTGCGAATCCATCCATCCGACCAAGGTGAAAGTTTGCGCCGTAAGGAGTCGCGTCGCGCCACTGGGCGTCAATCTCACTCCCGCCGCCACGCTGCACGCCGTCGGCATACGCCTGATCGAGTCGTTCACGCAGTTGCGCCTTCATCCAGTTGGCAAACGCAACGCGGTCGCCGCTGACAACCATCGCGTCGAATTGCGTATTGATCTCGTCAGTCCAATCGCGCGCCGAGTCTTTCACTGGGTTACGCGCCGCATTGATGCGGTCCAGGTTTTGTGCGTCGGGTTGGCGTCCACGCGGGGAAAACGCCGTCTCTTTCGAATCGCCATTCGAGTTGATCGCTTCTTGTTTGTAGATGGTAGGCGGCTCAAAGAGTTCTGCGTTTGCCGCCGCTTCGCGCTTGTTCTTCACGACCAGACTATAGTTATACCCGGCTCCCGCTAGGGCTTGCTGGGGATCGAGCAGTCCCGCCATGTACATTGGAACGATCCGCTCTTTGATTGCCTGGGTCTGCTCAATGCCGATCTGGTCCATCGAAAACTTGGGTAGGTATTTCAATAGCGCATGGCTCTTTTGACGCAACGCGAACTTGCGCGAAAAGTAGGCGAACCACTCTAGGATTTTGCGCTGCTTGTGTTTCCAACGTTCGATCGCAAATTGAACGTTGATCTCCATTTGCGCGCCGCCGCGTGGATTCGTGCCGGGTAACTCGCCTGTCAAAAAGAAAACACTGAAACCCAGGTCGCGGAAAATCGCCTGCGTAATTTCCGCCCACGTCGCCGTGCCCATCAGTTCTTCAACGCTCTTGGGCGCAAGAATCTCGCCTTTGGTCGTATAGTCCGACACGAGCAAACCAGTGCGCTCGTTCTTTTGCGCCGCCATCTTGCTATTCATCTGATTGATCTTGGACTTGATAACTTGCGGCGAGTCCTCTTTCGCGCCGACGGTGATCAACAAGATCTGATTCAGAAAACCTTCGGTCGTTCCACGTCGCAGTTCCTCGTTCATCAAACGATTGAGCGCATTGCGACCGCACTTCATCAAGAGCGGCGTCGCGTAACGCTGGAACGCAAACTTGCGTCCGTAGATCGGACGCATACTTTCAGGGGCAATTGGTACACGCGTGTACCGCCCAGTTTGCACATTTTGATCCACGACAAACGAACTGTACGCCAACGGATGAACCATATCCTTGAACTTGGCTTCTTCGAACTTGCCGGGCATCATCAACGAGTAGCCAAAGTTGTTGGTCACGCTTCGCCCGACCCACATCGAATGCGGCTCAAGCATGGCGATCCCAACTGGGGTGTCCCCGTTCCAGATTTCGAGGGGAAACGTGTTGAAGTAGGTTTCGTTCTCGTAGAAGAATTCTTCGAACAGCGCGGTAATATCAATACCCAGCAACCCCGGCGCATCTACCCCACCCCACAACTCTTGCCAGGCATGTTGCGCGCCATCGTCATCGCACGAGTAATGCACTTGTTTGCAAAGCATGTCAGTGGGAATATCGATGGTCTGCGCGATGTCCCCGTTCGTTTTGTAGAGATAGTCCACGAAGCGAAAACCCGCCAACCACTCCGACGGCGGCGGCTGCGCTTCCTGGGATGCCGAAGTCATCGCCGCATACGTTTCGTCCATCGCTGTCGCCAGCGCCTCAATCGCATTTTGCGGACTTGCTTTCCCGTCGAGCGCATCGCGCACGCCGCCGAGCGACGCGATGATCCGCGACGCCGACTCTGCTTCGCCCTTGAAAAATGGCGAAGCGCCCACTCGCGCGTACAGTTCGTCCTTGGTCACTGGAACCGTCGCGGGAGATGGGCTAGCCGGTTTGGTTTTGAGGGAGGTCTTCACGCGCGCCATTGATTCTATGTATATCACTTTCCACGAGTTGTGTCAATATGTATTGACACGTTTTGTGTAATATGGTACACTGTGGGCACACTGTTGCAACGGGGAGCCAGGATGCGCAGGTTTTTCAAATTTCGCCTGGGCGAGGATGACCAGGACATCGCCAAGGTGCTTGACGACCTGAGCGACGGCGAAGCGAGCGAATTCGTCAAGGATGCGATCCGCGAGCGTATCGGGATTCCAACGGTTTCAGCTCGGCTCGCGCGAGTTGAAGGGCAAGTTAAAATGTTGGCAGAACTTTTGCGTCAAGTTCTCGCCAAACTGGGAGGGTCAACATGAAAAAGGGTACGGCGGGTTCGATCTCGGCGTTGGTGATCAACGGGATCGGTTGGCTGTTCGGCTTGGTCGTGCTCGGTTGGACTGGTTATCGGTCGTGGCACATTCTCTACACCACGGTCGCCGAAGACAATTCGGTACTCAAGTTCGTCATCCCAGTGCTGGGATTGGTGATCTTTGAAGGCGGGATGCTCTACTGGTTCTTCAACTTTGTCAAAAAGGCGGAAGGCACGCCGCAAAAAGCCGTGTCCATCGTCGCCGCGGTGCTCGATACGTTCTTCGTGCTGATCGCGTTCCTGTCGGACGTGACGAACGCCACGGGCGCGGGCATGATGGACAAAGCGGCTCCGGTCGCGTTGGTCGGCATTGCGACGGCGGTCAATCTCATCGCCAAGATCGCCGACTATATCACGTCGCCGGAAGTGCTGCACTCGATCAAGATCGGCGGACACTCCGACACGATCCGCGATATGGCGTATCAGCAACTCAAGGATGAAATGACCGCGATTGCGGACGAAAAGGCGAAGCAGTACGCCGGTCAACTGCGCGGCGAAGTGCTCGGACAGACCGAACGGATGCTCAACGCCAAGCCGGGCGGCAACGGACAAAGCAATCGCGCGCCAATAACTCCACCCGGCAACGGACAAGGCAATCGTCCCGCGACTCCACCGATCGGTGGTCCCCAAAGAGCGTTCGGTAGTGACGCTAAAGCTGGCGAAGCCCCAAACTAATCAGTCCCGCAAGTCAAGCTCCCCAAAGTTTTGCTTTGGGGGGCGCAGACTTGAGGGACGATCTGAGCGATATTGACGAGACTCCCCAAGAACGACGACTCGCAACTCCGCTGGAAATGGGGGGACGGATCGAAGCAAAAATCTATCGAGGCAAACGTGTCACAAGCATCTACTACCGATTCCGCTGGGAAGAAACCAAGAATGGAAGGCGACACCGACCCAGTCGCTACATCGGCAAGCGCCCCGACGCCCGATCCGTTGACCGCACGACCCCCAAGAAAACTCGCCAATCTTAGGGCGTTGCTGGAACGCACGAACGTGATGCTGTTGCTTGTCGCGCCACAAGCCAAGAACCTTGAAATAGTCGCCGAGTTTGCGGGAATCAAGGGCAAAGTGCCGCACAATTTCAACTTGGGCGAGAACGCTGGGTGCTTTGTCGTCCTCTACCTGACCGACAATCCAGAGGGACTCGAACCGGGTCGGTTCTACGAACTGGGTCTGCGCGATGAGGTGGAGCATAAAAACGCGTAGAAAGAAAAAAAGCACTGGCAGTGAGCCGGTGCTTTTTCGTTTGCGCGCGCAAGTTGGCGATCTTCCGAAGCGAGCGCAAAAATTGCGCTTGGGCAAACGTGTCTGTGGACACCACTATTGCGCCGGCTCTTGGTTCTGTTGGACTCGCTCAATCGCTTGGTCAATGGTTAGGTGATCGAGCCAACGATGCCGCTCCGTGGAATAATCACCTGAGCCAGTTTCGAACTGTAGCAGGAAGCGAATCATCCCATCAGGACCGAGACGTTCCATGAGTGCGGCTAGCCAAGTCGCACGGATTTGTTCTTGAGTCATTATGGGTGTGCTCATTTTTCTGTCATCTCCTCAATCCATGCCAAAGGATTGGCGACCCGGACACGCAATTGTGCGCCAAGCCGTTTCGCTTGACGCAACAAACGATCATCCGTCGCGATTGTTACTATTCAGCCCATGCAAATTTTTCGTGGTTATGGGTTCAGCGGCTGTGGATATCCACTCGCCATCTACGGCTGTTCTCGATATAATAGCGATTATGCGATATGACGATTTGCAAAAACGCGGTTCGCCACACTCCCCTGCCCTGAGAATCACATTGACTACCAATCACGCCGTAAGCAAATTACTCAAATAGATGGTGACTGGCAAATCGCACAACGCCATGAAAGTGTACGGCATTGGCGTCGCGATTCTGCGCGCGCGAAAATTCACGCGGCCCAGTCATGACACGACACGCGTGCAGACGACGCGGATCAACTTTCGACTGTATGGATTGAATGGAATGGACTATCGGTTCCAGGTTCCAACCCTCGCTTGACGCACTTGAAAAACTGTAATATAATTCAAAATGTAAAGGAGCACCGATGCCACCTGCTTACATCGAATTCGAGTGGAGTGCCCCGAAAGCGGCGCGCAACCTCAAGGATCACAAAGTTGGCTTTGAAGAAGCACAAACCGCTTTTGACGACAACTTTGCCTATATCTTCGACGACGAATGGCACTCGGATGACGAGCCACGCGAAATCCTTATCGGTTACTCTAATAGAAAGCGCTTGCTATTCATTTCGTTCATCCAACGCGCGCACGACCGCATCCGCATTATTAGCGCACGCTTGGCTGACGGAAAGGAGCATGAACTGTATGAAGAAAAATCGCGTTTCTAAACACGTCCCCAGCGGTCCAGGCGAACACATTGCCGAACTGGACGATTACGAACTCAAACCGCATTACGATCTGGACTATAGCAAAGCCAAACCGAATCGTTTTGCCGGACGGGTCAAGTTCACTCACGGTGGGGCGCGTCCCGGCGCGGGGCGCAAGCCCGCGACCGAGCCAGTCGAACGACACATGATCTCATTCTCCAAACCCCACGTCAAACTGCTTCGCGCGCTCGATCAAAACCTGTCCAAAGCCATTCGCAAACTGATTGAGTCCACACGGTAGATCGTTCTCAGCAAATGAAACGGCGCCTCATTCAAACGAGACGCCGTTTGCTTTTCCTCTTCCGCATGCACCGAGCACGACACGTGCACTTAATCAAATGCCATATCCACAAGAATAAGCCGATTTCAAAAAAGTTGGGGAAAACGTAGTTTTCCCCAAGCCCCTTTCCTAGAAACCAGTCCCCAGCAATCAGAACCCAGGAATCAGAATGCAGGAATAGAGCCAGGAGAACACAA
The DNA here is from genome assembly GCA_016219275.1 of Chloroflexota bacterium. Classification (NCBI taxonomy): domain Bacteria; kingdom Bacillati; phylum Chloroflexota; species Chloroflexota bacterium. The sequence goes on along the minus strand of JACRBM010000096.1, from coordinate 42,550 downwards.
CCGAAAACCGAAACTGCCGTAGAAGAGAACAGGTACACCCCTGAGGCGAAACGCACAGCGCGCATCGCTCGCACCATTGTTCCACGAGCCGCCACGGACAACGCGGTTTTCTTTTTTGTCTTCGTACCACGAACCAGTCCACTCCCACACATTTCCACTGAGATCACTGATCCCAGGTTGGCTATTTCCTTCCGGGAATTGTCCAACTACGGTTGTAGTGGCAACTTCATAACCCTTTGCTTCGTACCACTTGTTCCAATCTAAATTGTCTTTGCCCGCCCAAAATTCAGCCGCGCTCAAACGATTGTGATCAAAGCGATCCCCCCACGGATACGCGCGTCCATCCACGTGCCGCGCGGCGCGTTCCCATTCCTCTTCGGTCGGCAAACGAACCGGCTTGCCCAGTTCTTTCGACAACCAATTGCAATATGCCTCTGCCTCAAACCAAGACACGCCAACCACCGGCGCAAGCGGATTATTCCATTTTATATCGTGCCACCAAAATGGTTCGCACCGTTGTTCCGCCGGACGCTTAGCAAGCCAATCCTTCAGATAATCCGGCGCTTGGCTATCCCAGGTTCCCGTGCGCCACGACCAACCTTCGTCGCTCCATAACTCGCGGCGGTCGTACCCCTTCGCTTCGACAAACTTGCGAAACTGCCGGTTCGTCACTGGATACTTGGCAATCGCAAACGGTTTCTCGAACTTGATTCGGCGTTTGTCATCGCCGTACAGAAATTCGCCAGCCGGGATTGGAATGAACGCGTCCAAGTCGGGCGGCGTCCAGCCGATTCGACCCAGGATAAACCCGGCATCGCGTTGGACGGTGGGCGGGAGTGCGCGGTTCCGGTACGCGGCAAGGAGCGCATCGGTGATTTCTTGCGCGGCGACGCGCCCCAGTCCCCGTTCGCCTACATCTTCGAGGCACGCACCCGCAAGCAGAATGTTCTTGCCCGCGTGTTCGGTGTCGCATTCCACTTGAAGAATCGCACGCGCAACCTCACCGGCTTTGCGCCACTCTTCGCGTACCAAGCCCCACACGCCGACGGAAAGCAGAATCGTCTCGCGCCAGCCGGGATCAGTGAGATGCGCGCGAATGATCGCCAAACTATCGTTGACACTCATTTCGCCCAGCCGCACGAGTCCGCGCGCCGCAAGCGCCTCTTCAAAGGTGAGGTGAATGAACCCGTACCGTCCTTGCCCGCGTTCGAGCAGAAGGTTTGAATAGGTGCGGACGCTTGCCAAAAATTCGCGCGCGTGGACGGCGGCGGGACCGGGTTTCATCCCCCACTCATCGCCTTGAAAATGCTTGGACAGCCAACCGCGCAAACGTTCCTCCGACACAATCCCAGCCGTCGGATTTTCCTCGCGTAACCAGAGCGCGAGCGGACCGAGCACGCCAATCGTTTCGAGATAGTCGAGCGGCGGACCGACTGGGCGTTTGTCGAGTGCGCGCGCTTTGCTCCACGCGGTAATCAGCGTCCGCAAATACAATTCGTACAACTCGACACGGCGATTCGGGAGCGAGACGCCTTGCCGTTTGATGAGCGCGAGAATCGTGAGCAGGAGCGGATTGCTCGCCAGCCGCGCGACGCCAGGATTCGCGTCAATGGATTCGAGCAGCGACTTGCGTTCTTCCTCTGCCGAGGCGTGGGCTTCGGGTGTGTCGCCGCGCACGCTCTTTTCAAACGACCAGCACCATTTAGTCGCAAACTCTTCGATCGCGGCGCGGTCAAAATCCAACAGCGTAAAGAGCGACCACGCTTGCGCGTCGAGCGGTGATTCGCGGTACCCGACGACGCGGCTTGTGACGACAAGTTTGTTGCCGCGCGCAATCGCCTCGTGCGCGAACGCTTCGACGCGGGCGACGAGATGGGCGCGGTCGCGTTGCACTTCGTCCAAGCCGTCAAGCAGAATCACGGCTTGCCCTTTCGCCAGCGAATCGTCGAACAAGGGCGCGAGGTTCGCGATGCCATGCCCCAGTCCGGCGAAATACTCGGCGAGGTACGTTTGTAAATTGCGGTCGCCGCGTGAGAGCGCGTCCGCATACGCGTTGAGCGGGACGAGAATCGGCAGTGGGGCGTTTGGCTCGGACGCCAAACGGAGCGCGAGATGTTTGAGTAGTGTGGACTTGCCCGACCCTGGATCGCCAATGACGACGACGCGCGATTTCTGCGCGAGCGCCTGCTCGACGCGCACCGGCGCGGCTTCGCCTTTTGCCAGCATTACCTCGGCATGTTCGGGCAGATCGTCCAGTTTGCGTCCGGCGAGTCGCCGTTCCCAGGTTTCGCCGGACGGCAGTTCGCCGCGCGCGACGAGCGGGACGTAGACTTCTTCGAGCAACAGTTCGCGCGAGAGGTTATCCAATTGCGGGATGCCTTTGAAGTCGAGTGCGCGATAATTGCGGCGGAGATGCGCGCGATAGTCATCGCGGAGTAGCGCGAGATCGGGCGCAGGCATATAGCCGTTCATCCCGATGATGACGGTGATGTTGTTGATCTTGTCGCGTCCGATGAAATCGCGTTCGGTGCGAATGTCGCCCTGGGCGATGGTGCCGCCAGTCATTTTGCCGATTTGAGTTTTTGACACTTTACGTTTTGCCATAGTTTCACCTGAAATCCCATTCCAACGTTCGCCCCACAGGGCTACCAGAGGGAAGGGATAGTTTCGATATTTGGCTGACCTCACTCCGTATCGAAAGTGCCGAGCGGACAAGTTTTCAGCCGGGAACAAACCGCGCTGGCTCTAATTTGGGATCCGTCTCGCGTCCGATAACGACGAGAGTTGCCGTCCCCGCCTTGAGAGTCATGAGAACACAACCGAAAACCGATATTGTTGTTGAAGTTATCAGGTACGTTCCTGTTGCGATACGCACAGCGCGCATTGTTCGCATCATTGTTCCACGAGCCGCCTTATTCGTGGTTTGTCCCCCATCGTGTACGAGCGGGATCACCCCGCCCCTACGCGGACGCGACCGATCTCAACCAACCGCCCAACAGTCGTCCAATCTCCGTCAACATTCGCGCGACGTGTTCGTACTGTCCCGGCGTCAGCAATTCCAAATCAAGGCAGAGCCGAATATGCGTTCGCAGTTTGTCCAGTTCGGCATCCGCGCGTTTCAACGTTTCGTGCGCGGGACGCTGGTGCGCCGCTTCGATCAGCAACGCTTGGAACCGGATCGCTTCTTGTTGAATCGTCGCCGCCATCACAAAGCGTTGGTGGCGCGGAAACTTGATCGTCTGTGGAATCACCCACGCGACCAGGTCGTAGGTTTTGCTAAAGATGGGTGAATCTTTCATACTGCGCACGCCCTCGGCACGACGACGCGCGACAAGAGCGCGCGGCGCAAGCCCCACGTGTCGCCGTGCATAACGTGCGCGACCCAACCGTTGATCGCCGCATCCAGTTTGTCCCGTCCGACTTTTCCGGCGGCGTACTGCGCGCGCAAACGCGCAAAGCGTCGTTGAAACGCGAGTCCGTTGCGTCGTTTGAGCCGGCGATGATCGGGATAGATGCGCCAACCCAGGAATGGAATGCCGGTATTAGTTGGAAACACCGCCGCGCGTTCCTCGTGCAAGGTTTGGCGCAACGTGGCGGCGAACTCGATCACGCGAGCGCGCCAAGCGTGTAGCGTCGGTTTGTCTGGCGCAAAGAGCAGAAAATCGTCCACGTAGCGAACGTAACCCGTGCATTTCAATTCACGTTTGATAAATTGATCGAGCGGACTGAGATAGACGTTTGCCCAAAACTGGGAGGTAAGATTTCCAATCGGCAGTCCATGCGCGCGATTGGCGGCGAACAAATCGTCGCCCGCAAAATAGCGCGGCGGTTCATCGGCATGAACGCTCGCGCCGCCGTTAAGAATCTGGTCCGCGAGCCAGAGCGTTTGCGGATCGGCGACGACGTGCGCGAGCGTCGCACGCAGAATGGCGTGATCCACAGTTGGAAAGAAATGCTCCAGGTCGCACTGCAAGACGTATGGAAATTCGCGCGCGAATTCCTGCGCGCGGTCGAGCGCGGCGTGCGTGCCCTTGTCCTTGCGACAGGCATACGAATCGTGAATGAAACGCCGTTCAAAGATCGGCTCGATAACCTGGCAGAGCGCGTGATGCACGACGCGATCTCGAAACGGCGCGGCGGAGATGAGCCGCGGCTTGGGATCGTAGATCATAAAGTTGCGATACGCGCCGGGGCGATACGTTTGCGCGGCGAGTTCCGTTTGCACTTCGACCAGGTTGCGTTCAAGGTGGAACTCGAACTCGGCGATGTGCGGATTACGCCGCTTGCTACGCGCCGCGCCTTTGAACGCAAGCCACAAATTCTCAAACGCGGTGATTTGTGGATACAGGTGTTTGAAGGTTTTCATCTGCTCCTCTCGGCGTAAGGCAATTTTGAAAATTGCCCTACACGCGAAAAATTTTTGTACCCAGTGGGGAAAACGACGTTTTCCCCACACCCCTTTCCTTAGAAACCAGTTCCCAGAATCCAGAACCCAGAAGTCAGGATGCAGGAATAGAGCCAGGAGAACACAACCGAAAACCGACACTGCCGTTGAAGTCAACAGGTACGAACCTGCCGCGATACGCACAGCGCGCATTGCCCGCAACAATGAGCCACGAGCCGCCACGAACAACGCGAAATTTCTCTCCGAAATCGTCTAACTCGTTACCGCCGGGATACATTTGGTACCAGTCTCCCGTCCATTCCCAAACATTCCCGCTCGCATCGAACAGACCGAACGGCGAAACGCCACCGGGATACAAACCGACTGGCGTCGTCGTGTAAATGTGACTCTCGTTCGTGTTGCACAACGCGGAATCAAATTTTTCGCCCCACGGATATTCGCGTCCATCCACGCCGCGCGCGGCTTTTTCCCATTCCATTTCCTGGGGCAACCGGAATTCACGTTTAGTGATCGCAGACAACCAATTGCAGTACGCTTCGGCTTCGTACCAATTCACGCCAACCACGGGTTTCCCCGGACTCGCTAACCCATCTCGATCCTCCCAGTATCCAGGACGGTCAAAGGGACGGTCGAATTGCTGACGTATACGTTCTTCGGCTTGTTCGTCTGAAAGCGCAATAACTTCATTCCAGTATCGGTACGTTTGTGGTACCCAGTTCAATCGCTTGGCACGCGCCTCCAGACTTTCTTTCTCTGTTTGAATGCGTTTTCGGTATGCCAGCAAGTCTTCCATCGCGTTCTTATGCGCGTCGGGTCCACCTTGCTTCCACACGCATCCGGCATCACTCCACCACCGGTCGGTTCTGTAGCCGCCGTCGTCAATGAACAATTCATACTCGGCATTCGTCACCGGGTAACGCGCAATGTTGAATTCGGGAAGTGCAATGCGCCGTTCATTCGTGAACTCATCTGCATACTTGGATTTGCCGCGCTCACTTCCGCGAATAAATTCGCCAGCGGGAACGGGTTGCATTGGAGGAACGATTGCCCACACCACGCGTCCTTCACACTCGAATTTCTGCGGAACGAGTTCGGGGTGTCCTAGTTCGCCAAGCGCCAAACCCGCACTGATGCGCCCGCGAAGATGTGCGAATGAATCGCGTTGACGCTGAAGAAGCAACATGCGTACTTCACTCACGAGCGATTTCATTTCTTTGCTCGAAGTATCAATTTCCGCCAGACAGCGCCCGGCAAGCGGCAGGTTGTCTTTTTGCACCGTGTCAATGAAACGCGGCGCATCTTTGACCGCCATTCCCGCTGCCATTACCACGGGTTCTTCCCAGCCCGTAGTAGGCGGCGGGTCCATTCGTTGTCCCCGCTGCAAGCGTTTCGGCATAAAGTGCCATACCCGCCAACCGACGCGCCAATGTTGCGCCAGGGTTTCGCCGGCGCGGAATCGGCGTAAGAGTTCGCGCGCGGCAAAATACTCGAGCAAGAGTTGGTGATAAAATGCGTACCCTTGGTCGCGCTTGTCCTCAATAATCGTCGCACGCGTTGCAAGATGAATTACTCTATCCAGCGAAAGACGCGCGCGCTCCGGCTCACCCAGCAACACGTGCTCAAGTTGAGCGCGCGTGAAATTGGTGCTCTCCCCACGCGCTTGCGCGTCATACGCAATCCGGCTCAACTCATCCATTGCCACACCGAACGTCTCAATCGGGTCAGCAGTGAGTGGGCTTCCTTCCGGTTGATTCGCCAATTCACGGTCGAGCAGTCGTTTTGCCAAATCTTGCATCAACAGGGCACGGCTGTCGGTGAGTGGTTTGCCTTCGTCGCAACGCGCTACCAATTGCGCGAGCATGAAGGGATTACGCGCGACACGCTGAAAGCGGTCCTCGCTCCCGCGCAGACGATGCTCGAATACGAGCCAGAGGTCGGTCGCGCGCGGCTCTCCGAAGCGGAGTCCAAAGTACCGGCGAATCTGGTCATTGTCGAGTGTCTGCACACGGACTTCGGGCAAGCCGAGCAGAGGAACGAAATCGGCTGTCCGGCAAGTGAACACAGCCCAATTGCTTGATGCCAATGCGCGCGCCCAACGCGCCCAGCGCATGATGCGCTCGTTGCGGTCAGCCCACGGCATTTGATTGATGCCGTCGAGCAAAAAGCAAACCTGTCCGGTGAGAATGGCGTCCGCATAGGTTTGGGCGAGACCGCTCTTGCCCCATTTTGCTTCAAGAAATTCTTCTGGCTGTTGGCGCTCGCCGATGAAATCGGCAAGTTCGGTATGGAAGGGAAGTTTGTTCTTGTGCGGCTCGCGCAGACGCGCGAGGGCAAGGTCAAGCATGAGTCGTTCGAGCGTCGTCGTCTTGCCTGCCCCTGGCTCACCGAGGATGACGAGACGCGGCTTGTTCAATTCGGTAAGCGCGTCGCGCACATCGGTAAGTGGAATGCCAGCGGCGCTGATACCTGGGTCTGCGCTGTCGGCGAAGCGCATCTTGGTCTCGAACACATCACTCGGCATTTGGGCAGGACCTAGCCGACCGGCAAGCGGTAGGTAGAGCCGATCCCAACGCGCGTGTGTTTTGTCGAGAATCATTTCGGTGAGATAGATTTCTTCGCGGCGATGCGAATCCCCAGCGGAGAGCGCACGCAACAATGGCAAATCGCGCGCCCGGAAACTCACGGTATTGCTCGATCCGCCAACAACGATAACCGAATCGCGCACATCGCCTTCGACATGTAGCGTTGTGTCTCGCACCCGCAACAATGCAATAATCTGCCCAAGCTGCGCTTCGACGCGCGTGAGATCGGCGGATGAGTACTGGTTGATCTGATTGCCGAGAATCACGTCGCGGTCAGACTTGATGTTGCCCGTCTGTTTGGGCGAACTGGGTTTACGTGGCATAGGACCTCAATTCGATGGATGACCGGGGACGACGGACGGAAGATGAATTCTTCGGCTATCCGTCTTCCGTCCTCTGTCCTTCGTCATTTCGGAATCGCGTTAAACACCTTGAGCGCGAGGTCACCGAGTGTCGCCGCGCCCATGGCAAACCGAGGGAAATCGATCCCATCCACAGCTTGCGTGATTTTTTGCCCCACACCCTGCGCCGCGGCAACTGTCTTGCCGATCAAATCCATGGTGGCGGCAGCCGTCTTGAGATTTTCATTGATGACGTTCGGATTCGGCTTGTCCTTTTTCGCTTCCGCCGTAGCCATCTGCACATTTTGTTCAGCGGCGAGCACGAGTGGCGCTTGCGCGGTCGGCAACGCGGGCAGTTGCTTGACCTGCGCGATTTGCGCTTGGAGTTTTTCCGCCTCGGCGATGAATTGCTGGGGCGTCGCGATGGCGATTTTGCGATTGTCGTAGTAATTGGTTTGGTTGCCGACAATCACGCGCTTGGCTCTGATGTTGCCCACCACACCGCCAGTCATCTTGTTGATGTTGATGCCTCTTGTTGCGCGCGGCTTGGCTTTAGCCGGCGTCTTCTTTTTCGTTACGAGTTTCTTTGGCATTGTTTTCCTCCACACAAAAATTTTCGTACCCAGTGGGGAAAACGTCGTTTTCCCCACGCCCCTTTCCTCAGAAATTCAGTTACCAGAAATCAGAACCCAGAAATCAGGATGCAGGAATAGAGCCAGGAGAACACAACCGAAAACCGAGATTGTTGGTGAAGTTATCAGGTACGAGCCTGTCGCGAATCGCCCAGCGCGCAGCGAACGCAACATTGAGCCACGAGCCGCCACGGACAACGCGCTCGCCTTCTGCTTCTGGATTCTCCCGGTCTTCGGCTTGGTATGGATAATCACGATACTGGGTGCTCATCCAATCCCAGGTATTTCCAGATTGATCTTCCGCGCCGCATTCTCCCACGCCACCCGCGGCGCGGTACGCGCCGACCGGTGAGGGTCGCATCACGCGTCCTTCAATCGTGTTTGCACACGCCGCGTCCCAGTCGTCGCCCCAGGGATACGTTCTGACCCTCATCCCCAACCCTTCTCCCTGAGAGGGCGAAGGGAGACCGCACGCGGCGGCTTCCCATTCGACTTCGCTGGGCAAACGATATTCGCGCGCGGTCATTTCGGAAAGCCACGCGCAGTACGCGTTCGCTTCAAACCAGGTGATGCCAACAACGGGCTGCGCTGGATTGTTGTACTGCGCGTCATTCCACCATTGCGGTTGCTCGCGCGATTTGTTCGACAGACTCTTGCCCAGTTCTGTTTTCAATTCTTCTTCGCTCAAGCCGGCAACCTGTTCGTACGTTTTCAATTGCTCGGGCGAATAACTCCCGGTGCGTTCAAGTTGTTCCTTCCAGTTGGGCGTCTCCTGAAGTGCCTTCCAAAGTCGAAGCCAACTGGCGAATTGACCACCCGTTACATCTTCACCGCGCAACCAGCGTTTCGCCAAATCCGTTTTCCAGTACCGTTCGTCTTTGTAGCCACTGGCGTCAATGAAACACGCGTACTCCGCGTTCGTCACCGACCACTTGCCAATCTCAAACGCGGGCAGTTCAATTTCATGTTGCGGTTTTTCGTCGTCGTACTGACTGGCATCATCGCCAATAACGTACTTGCCTGCGGGCACACGCACCATCGTCGGCACAATCACCTTGACGCCGTTCAGCATTTGCGGTTCAAAGCGCGGATCGCCAATGCGTCCGAGCGCAAACCCCGCTTGCAAGCGCGCGCGTAAATGCACAGCGGGATCGTATAGGTCGGCGAGCAAATCTGCACGCACCAGTTTTGTCACCGCATCCGGTTTCGCCATTCCCGCCTCGTCCAACATTCGCCCAGCAAGCACAGGGTTGTGCGGGCGCACCGCTTCAATCAAGCGGGCTGGGGCGTGCGCCAAACCGCATGCCAGAATCGTCGTCACTTCCCAGCCGGTCGCGGGTGGTTCGGGCAGTGGGTCCCAATCGCCTACTTGTGCCGCCGGCATTTCGCTCGCGAGTCGTTTGCATTTCCACAGTGCGCCCAAGTCTTCGCTCGCATCAAAACGGCGGCGCAATTCGAGCGCGGCAAAATATTCTTGGAGGAGGTGGTGATAAAAGCGAATGTCCGGATCAATCCCTGGGTCGAGAATCGTCGCCGCGCGCGCGAGGCGGAACAACGTCAACGGTCTGATTGGAATGTCTTCGCCAGCAAGGTCTACGGTCGTGGGCAGGGCAGCTTCCGCAATTTTGAACGGAAACGTCAGTCCTTGCCCCTGCTTTTGCATCTGATACGCCAATTGCGCGAGCGCGGTCATCTGCACGCGGCGATGGATCCAATCGCTGTGAGCTTGATCTTTTTCGCGTTTGAGCAGACTCTGGACAAACCAATCCAACAACTGTCCGCGATTCTCCATTCCAGTTTGGTTGTCTTTGTATTTGAGCGTGAGCAGCCAGAGGTTGAAGGGGTTGCCCGCCATCTCGCGCAACCGCGACCGGGGATCATCCAAATACGCGGCGAGACCTTGCGCGTCGTTGCGTTGCAGATAATCCGTGATGCGTGCGTCGTCGAGCGGTTCGACACGCACACGCGGCAAATTCAATTGCTGATCGTAATCCTTTTCGCGGCTCGTAAAAACGACCTGACTCGATTCGCAGTATTCATTTAGGAACAAGCGCCACGCTTTCAATCGCTTGTCCCGTTCGGGTCCGAGGGGCAATTCGTTGATGCCGTCCGCGAGCAACAACACGCGCCCGGCAGAGAGTGCATCTGCCAAATCGCTCCCGGTGCGTTGGCGCCACTCGGTTTCTAGAAAGTCAAACGGAGTGCGTTCGGCTTGCATGCTCAGCCGCACAAAGAGCGGCACGGGTCCTGGCTCGCCACTCAGCAATTTGCGTGCCGCTTCGAACGCGATCTTTTGGAGTGTTGTCGTTTTACCCGCGCCCGGTTCACCCAGGATCACGAACGCGGAATGTTTTGCCAATGCCTCAGTGATGTCAGCGAGTGGTACCGTCTCTAGGCGCGCTTCGGGTCCCGCGCCGGGTGACGGGATCCGAAATTCGGAAAACGCAATGGGCATCTCGGTGATCTTGTCCATTTGCGCGGCAAGCGGAATGAATTTGGTCGCCCAATCGCGGTACTCGCGATGCACGATAAGCGCGAGCAAGTACGAACGCTCGCTGCGCTGCCGAGCAAGTTTTGTGATCGCGTCGGGTTGGAACGTCAGCGACTCGCCATCCAATTCTGCGCGCACCGTGTCGCCACTCGGCAGAAACGTCGCGCCGGCTTGGAGAAACGCAAGCACCTTTTCGATCAAGCGTTCGACCTCGCGCGCGGAATAGCCGTAGGTGATTCTTTGATTGCCGCCGACAAAATCGGCGCAATAAATATCACGCGCGGCGGTGCCGCCTTTCATCGTGCCGATCGTCGGCGTTGAAGAACCGCGCTTGGTTGGGGTACGTTTCTTGGGGAAAGTGGGTTTCTTGGACAAGGGATGCTCCGGGTAATAGACAACGGGCAAGGACGAATCGAGCAAACAGCAACTGTCGGTTTGCTACCTTCGCCCTTGCCCGTTGAAACAATGCGCCATCGTGTGCCTTCCGTCGTCAAAAAGAGACTAGCACAAACTAATCAAGCACTTACCGGGGACAAAGACCAGCTTACAATTTCAGTATATCACATTGGCGCAGAACCACAAAAAGCGCGGGGGGCGTCACAACGTTTTTGCCGTGCGGTCTTCCGTATCATTTTGGATGCGGTGATTCGGGGATTTGCCAATCCCAGCGCACCCTGCTATAATCACGATTGTAAGTCTATCTTTGCCCCTTAGGTTGCGGATTCTGGTTTCGTGGTATGCCATACCGCTGACCGAATTGGTCAGTTGGCATCTGCGCGCGTGATGGCGCGCGCGTAGAACTAGAAAGCACCTGTCGTCGGGCGCGTAAATTTTACGCGTTCGACGACAGGTGCTTTTTGTTTTCTTGCGCCGATCCACTGGCAACGAACAAATACCAAACTGGGAGCAACGGAGCATGACTCTAAACATTGCGGTCATCGTCATAGATCAATCCGCAATTTATCGGGTAGGTCTGCAATCACTCCTTGAGCACGCGTTCAAGACGCAGCCTCAAATCGCATACGCCGATGCCGCGCGCCTAATGGCATCGGATGACGACGGCCATCCCAACGCGATCCTGATTGGACTCGATTGGTCTGATCAAAGTAATCGCAACACCTTGAGCCGGCTTATTGCCCGGTTCCCACAATCCACCGTGATCGTCTTATCGGAAGACGACCGCGACCAAGCACAACTCGGCAAGTTGAACGTTCAGCATTGCGCGTTTGTTGTCAAAACCATTCCTCTCGAAGAATTGTCCCGCGAAATTCGCACAGTGGTAGAGCAGAATTGTGAACTCAACCGGCGACATCGCTTTCGCCGAGCAACCACCGGTTCCGCGAGTCGTTCGCGCCGTCCGCTCTCGCGCCGCGAGAATCAGGTGCTTGAGCATCTGACCCAGGGCAAGAGCAACAAGCAAATCGCCTATGCGCTCAACCTGCGCGAAAAGACGATCAAGAATCACATGACTTCGATTCTGACGAAACTAGGCGTCGCCAATCGCACGCAAGCCGCTGTGCACGCGTGGCGAGTCAGTCAAATAGATTTCCGAGTGCGCGAGAACGAGTCACTCACCACAACGTCAGCCGCAAGGAATTGGTGCGAAATTGCATCAGAATAGATGGCGGGCAAAAGTGTCGCCCGTTTTCACCGCGTCGTCTGTGTCCCCCCACATTCATTGAAATAATTTTTGCTGGAGGCATCATGTTTCGCAAAACACTTTATGCAATCGTGATCGTGTCGTTGATTGTCGCCTCTCTGCCCGCGCCGCGTTCATTTGCCGCGCCGCTCCGATCGCCGAGTAGCGAACTCGGTTCGCAGAGCGATGACCTTACGCTCTATATCGCGCCACTCGATTCACAACCATTGTTGCGCGAAATTCCGATGGACCTCGCGCCGATGTACGAGATCGAAGCGACACTGCAACAGCCGGTTGGTCCGTACCGCACGACGGTTCGCATTCGCGGCAACGCCGATCTTGCGCGGCTCAAGAAACTGGGCGTGACAATTCTCGCATCCACGAAAACAGATGCGACAGTGATTGCCGACCGCGCGCAGTTGGAGAACCTGGCGAAACTGCAATTCCAGCCGCGCAAGACGGAACTGACTGCGCGCTTGCAGACCGCGAGCCGCGCGCCGCTGGCTGCCACCGCAACCTCCGCGCAAATCCTTGCCGCCACCGCGACCGATTCCGACAACGACGGCTTGAACGACACGGAAGAAGGTTGGTGGTGCACGAACGCAAACCTTGCCGATAGCGACAACGACCGCGTGAACGATGGCGACGAAGTGAACGCACTCCGCGATTGGATTTTGCACACGCGCGCGACGCGCCCCGCGTCCGGCAAACCGTTTGCCGGGTGGCCCCCCAACCAAACCGGTTGCTACGATTCCGATTACGATTCCGTGCCCGACGCGGTGGAGGTCTACGTTTTTGGCTTGAACCCGAACCGCGAATCCACCGCGCGCGACAAGTTTGACGATGGGCAAAAGTTGTTCGGCTTGACAAACTGCCCCGGAAGTGGCGGCGGTTGTGGTTACGGCGCGTTGCCGCGCGCAGTGGACTGGGGCGTGATTTTTGCCGAGATGCCAACCTGGGTCAAGCCGCCGTACGATAGTCCGTTTGTCGCCGCGTTTCCAATACCCGAAGTGTCCGTCATTCCCAGTTCGTGGAAAGTTGAACGCGTGACGACGATCACGACGCAACAAGGACAGATGACGCAGACGGAAAAGACGTACGGTAGCGCAACAACGCGTGGACACAGCACAAGCGTAGCGAACACAGTGACATGGAACAACTGGGAGGAGGTATCGCAATCTATTGAAACACCAGTTACTCCCAAGCAGCTAGTGCAGAAGCCTTCTGCACCCAAGGGCTTTCTGCAAGACTTTGCTTGGAGTACAGGAAAGATCTTCCTGGGAGGAGCATTAGTCATCAAAGGCGCCGGAGTATGCATTGAAGGCTTGAGTGGAGTTGGGCTTCTGGCTTGCGTTGGAGAAGTTGGCGGTGGGATCTACATGATAAAGGAAGGTGGTGATGAATGGGCCAAGGAAATCAAACAGAAACTGGATGAGTACAAACGCCAGCAAAAGTATCCTGCCTGTTTTCAAAACCAGGGCAACCGCCCCTCGACCCCAAACACCACTAATGAGTGCGCGTTCACCCAATCGCCAGAAATCCTTGCTACATCAATGTCTGCTCAACGCGGTGAATTCCAGACACCTTCTCAATCTCCAAGTGGTACTTGGTACACTACCAACTCCAATAATGATTTGCTCGCTCGTGAGCTGCGCGGCATCAGTTATGCCATCTCACAACAACGCTTCACGGAAACACATGCAAGCGGACAGTCTTGGGGTGGTGCACAGACAACAACCCAGGAAGATTACGAGGAGCATACGCTCTCAGAGTCCAACGCTTTTGCGACCGGCGAAAATTGGAGCACCGCTTGGGCAACCGATTCGAGTTATGCCGCGAATCTGACGTTCAACTACACGATCAAAAATGCCGGGTCGGAGTACGCGCGCGAAATCACCGGCTTGATCTTTAACATTTATTTGGGCGATGACCCGAACCCGATCATTTCGTATCCGGCGTGGCAACAATTTCCGAACGGCAAACTTGAAAATGTTTTTCCCGGCGATGTCAAAACATTCGCTTCGACACCCGCCGTTCATCTCACGCTTGACCAGATGAAACGCATTGACCTGGGCGAAAAGTTGGTCGTTACGCTCGCGGATTTTTCGTACGGTGTTGACCAACTCTTTTACCAGGACGCGATCAACAGCGGTGTAACGATTTACGTTGACGACGGCGTGAACGATAACGACGAACTCGTTGACCAATACGTTTTGCCAACCTGGGGCACCGAGAATGTGCAAGAGGTGATCGCGCGCTATTTCCCAATCGGGATGGATAGCGATGGCTTGATGAACGCGATGTACACGCCTGAATTCAACGGAACGACGCCGCAATGGAATGAACATTTCTTGTCCGAAATTGCGTGGTGGAATGTGTACTTGACGCAAGCGGACGCGGGCAACACGCAATTGCGCGATCTGAACGCGCAAGCGAGTTCCGCTTTGCTCTTTCGCTTCAATCGCGATTCCGATCGCGATGGGTACCCTGACCGCATCGAGTTGCAGTACGGCACGAACAAGAACGATCCCGCGTCCCATCCGAACCCGGAAATTCTCGCGGGCTATACCATCGCGCGCGTGGGCAACACGGTCACGGTCAAACTCGCTCTGCAAAACAACGGCACGTTCGATGCGTTCGGAATGCAAGCGGTGATGTACTCGCCCGACGCGACGACAACGATCAACGACAACACCATTGGCGGCAATGGGCGCGTTCGACCGGGCGCGCACGTCGCGGTTGGTAGTCTTGTCAAAAAACCGACGCTGACAAATTGGACGAACAGCACCGCCAAAGTGTACTCGACCGGCGATTTCACCGGCGGCGCAGACAAGGTGTACACCTTTACCGTGTCTATCCCCGGCGTCGTTGGCTCTGGCACAACCGCGATGAATTGGAGCGATGGTAGCGCGAGCGGCTCGCTCGCCCTGGGTTCGAGTTATCACGCGCCTCTGCCGATTGCCGTCGGCAGTGAAGGTTTGCAAGTTGGATTCGACACGGGAACGATTCTCACCGGCGAAAGTTTTACCGTCGCCGCGTACACGCCGCGCGATACGTTCAAGTTCACGGTCAACAACGATCCGTACACAATGCCGGTCATCGTCGTCAGTTACAGCGATATGCAAGGCAGTCATCGTTTCATCACGACGCGGGAAATGTCTGCGCTCAGCGAGAACTTGACGCCGTACTCATCATCAATGTTGCGAAACCTCAGTGTGGATATTGTATCGCAAACCAGGTTCGCGTCGTCCGGCAACAACACCACGCACCTGGTTGTCAACAATCCACACACGCAAACAATTCAAAACGCGAATCTCTACGTGGATATTGTTGGCGGCGGCGCGGTCGTCGCGCATTTGCCGTACACACTGACGCTTCAAGCGGGTCCGACGATTGTGCCGGTAACCTGGTCAACCGCGACGTTCTCGCCAACGTACAACGCGACGATTGATTATTTGATGCTCGCGTCGTGGACGGACAGTGAAGGCAATGTGATTGACACGCGCGCGCGTCCGCTCTCGACGTTTGATGTTGATCCTGCACCGGTCTTGAACACCTCG
The DNA here is from genome assembly GCA_016219275.1 of Chloroflexota bacterium. Classification (NCBI taxonomy): domain Bacteria; kingdom Bacillati; phylum Chloroflexota; species Chloroflexota bacterium. The sequence goes on along the minus strand of JACRBM010000096.1, from coordinate 26,900 downwards.
CCCGCGACCTGGAACATTGGCACGGTAACACAAGGCGCGCAACCACAACAGACGATTTCTATCGTCAACACCGGCATTATGCCGCTGAACGTCGTCGTCAATTCGTCCGATCCGAAACTTACACTGTCCGGTGCGAATGGCATCATCACCGTTCCGCCGGCAGGCACAACGCCGGTTGTGGCATCGCTCGACACGACAACGCTTGCCGGCGCAGTTTCGATGTCGCTCACGATTCGCTCGAACGATCCCGCGCATCAAACGGTAACGGTGCCGGTGAATGGCACGGTGTCAACTTCCGCCGCGTCCGCGTTCGCGTTTGATATTACGAATCGTCCGCTCGACAAGACGGTGCGTGTGTACGGCAACGTGGCGCAATTCAGCACGGTTGATTTCACACACAACTTCCAACCCGACACGGTAACGATTGAGCCGTGCAAGGTTTACGCGGCGGATGGAACGACGCTGAAGGGTGTGGGCAAGTACTGCGCGGATTTCAATGCGGGGACAGCGTCGGCGCAAGTGTTTGGCGACGGACGCGATGGCGATTTGGTAGTTACATCAGGAATGACGGTCTACGCCGATTTGGTGCGAACCAATGTTACTGCAAGCGGTACTACAGCAAACACTGGGGGTTCAACAGGGTTTGCAGTTGGTGATCTTATTCTTTTCCACCAATCACGTGAGACAGCCAATGTTGGGCGTTGGGAATTCAACACAATCACCGCGATAAATTCAACAACAAACTGGACACTGGCTAAACCACTCAGTTATGCGTATGACAATACAAACGGGCGCGCTCAAGCAATCAAAGTACGCCAATACCGCAATGTTACAGTGGAAAGTGGCGGGTTAATTACCGCAACGCCTTGGGATGGTTGGACGGGCGGGATTGTCGTATTCCTTGCAAATGGAACCACAACAATCAATGGAACCATTGTTGCCAACGGTACCAGTGCGTCTAATAATAGTTTCTCTCCGGGTACTGGTACAGGCTTTTCTGGTGGAACGGGTGTTCATGGAAATCAGGGACCGGCAACAGGTTATCAAGGGAGCGGAACAAATGGCACAGGGATACAATCTGGCGCGTCCAATGGAAACGGCGGAGGAGCAGGTAATTTCACTGGATCAGGAGGTAGTGCCTGTCGTCCAGGTGCTGGTGGAGGCAATGGAACATCAGGGAATAACGCCGTTGGCGGTACCTATGGAGGCACGAGTGGGAATGGAGGGTTAGCGGCAGGCACTTCAGATTTGACAAACATGGTTTTGGGAGGTGGTGGTGGCGGTGCGGCTTGTTCAGATAGCAATCCTAATGACTGGAACGGAATGGGCGGTGGCGGTGGCGGTGGAATAATCTACATCTCCAGCCGCATGATGACAGTTTCTGGAAATATCATTGCCAATGGTGGAAATGGTGGAAGCCGAACAAACGTCGGCGGATACAGTAGCGGTGCTGGTGGTGGTGGTGGTGCCGGTGGTTCGATTCTAATCAAAGCGCAACAAATGACGCTCGGAACGAATTTGATAACAGCCTTTGGTGGAGCCGGTGGCACTGGTAGCAGTAGCGGTGATCCAACAACTGGTGGCGCGGGCGGTGCTGGTCGCATCCGTATCGAATACCAAAACATTACACCCGGTTGGTCAACAAATCCATCTGCGAGTGCTCAACAAGTTGCATTCTACCTCGCCGAGAAACCCGACGCGAACACCATCCGCTACACCGTGCCCGACACCGTCACTTCGCCGGGACAAAACTACGTAATGCAATTCGCGCGGCGTCTCGCGTTTGCCGGCGGGGGCAACCAAACGTCGTACACACGCGTCGTCTCGCAAACATACGCGTCCTCCACAATGGATGCGCTCGTTACAAACGTCGGCGCGGGCGGCGCAACGAATTTGCGCGTGGACATTAACAATCAAACGATCTACTCTGCCACGCAAACGATCACACAACCGACGACGATCAACATTCCCAACTTTGCGAGCGCGGTCAATGAGTACGTCATCTCGCGTCCGATCAGCACATCGGTTGATGTGCCACTGCGCGTGACGATTGATCGCCAGGCGGATGTTTTGCTCACCAACCTGGGTCTCACACCCGGAGCAGGACTCGACCTCGTTGTCACACCCAGCGACCTCGTCCTGGGTTGTCCGGGTGGTCCCAGTTGTCTCGCCTCAGAAGGCAACACGATTCCGATCACCGTCACAGTACGCAACACTGGCGCGCAAGCCGCGTCGTCCGCCGTCGTCAGTTACTATGCTGGGAATCCCAGCGCCGGTGGTCGCCTGATTGACAGTTCCTACGTCGCGACGATCCCAGGCGGTGGTTCAACCACCGCGACCTTCAACTGGAACACGGAAGGATTCACGCGCACGCAAACACTCTACGCGGTGGTGGACCCGCCGAACGCGATTAGTGAGACACTCGAAAACAACAATGTCGTTTCGCAAACGCTCTACATCAAAACGAAACCCGATCTGCGCGTCGCGTCCATCGCGCTCTCGGCGACCGACCGTGTCGTCGGTGAGCCGATCACCGCGACGATCACCATTTCGAACACTGGTGAAACGAACGCGGCGAGTCACTATACCAACTTTAACGCGCGGGGCGGCGGCTATTCTGATAACCAAGACCTGGCAACCGCTACGATCCCAGCCACGAACACGCTCACGCTGACGCGCAGTTTTGCGCCGACCGTGTTTGGCACGCACACGATCACGATCACCGCGGACAGTTTGAGTACGATCACCGAATCGGTCGAGTCGAACAATGTGACGACGCGAACCGTGTTCGTCGGCATCAACGCGCAGAACCTGGACGCCGGCGGCGCAAGTGACGCCGCGTACACGAATGCGAACGGCGCGGGCTATCTCAATGGTTCGACGTTCGACTTTGGCGGCGCGACGATTACCAAGACGGTGCGGTACGACGGATCGGGCGTGGTGCAATATCGCTTTGACGGTTTGCAACCCGGTCGGTTCTATCACCTCGACGCGACATTCTATCAAGAGGGTGATACGTTCAACCAACTCGTGCTCTTTGACGGCGCGGATAGTGGGCGTGTCGTGCCGATGGTGGACGCACAGCCGAATACGCTTTCGTTGCTCGTACCAGCCACCGCGTACAGCGATGGTTCCGTCGTCGTCAGTTTCCAACGGCAAAGTGGTAGTGCTGCCGCACCGACGCGTTTTCGCAAAGCCGGTTCGAGCATCGGTCCGGCGTTCGTCAGTCAGGTCACGCTCACACCGATCGAGTACATCTACATTGATGCCGGCGGCGCGAGTGATGTCGCGTACGACGCCGCGCGTGGGTATGGCTATCTGGCGACTAACACACCGTTTGCCAGTAGTTTGGGCGGGAGTGAGGCAGTGAACACATTCCGCACCGTGTTCGGCAACACTCTGAACTATCAATTCAGTCGGCTCAACCCAGCCAAAAACTATCTGCTCAACCTCACGCTCTACGATGGCGCGTCGAGTACGCGCGTGCAAGGAGTGAGCGTGGATGGCAGTCCGATCACGGCGTGTTGGAATCTGCCAGTCAATACACTTCAACGCGTGCAATGCCCGATTGATCCGGCGCAGTACACCGATGGTGTGATCACGGTCGGCATCGTCTGCTCATCTTGCACTGCGCCGCGCCTCAACGAGATCGCGCTCGAAGAAAAAACACGCGAGCAGGTTGGCTCGGCAACGCCATCGCCGACGCCAACGCCCACGCCGTCCGCCGGCACGAACGTTTCGGCGTTCTCCGCGCAATGGTCGGCGAATACAGTGCAGGTCAACTGGTCCACAATCTCTGAATCCAAGACGGACAAGTTCCAGGTGTGGCGTTCGCCGACGATCAACCCGGCGGCGTGGACGGCGGTCCGCACCCAGCCCAGTCAATCGAATTGCGCGAGTACGACGACGCCGTACGCCTACAACTTTACCGATACGACGGTCGTCGCTGGGCAGACTTACTATTACAAGCTAACCTGGGCAGGCGATACGTGCGGCGGACAAGCCGGCGCGTTTCCGAACAATGCGACGGCGTACGCGTACGTGAATACGAGTTTGCTGTTTTCGAGTGGCTGGAATTTGGTCAGTCTCCCGATCAGCCCAACGATCACACACACTGCGTCGAGTTTGGCGAACGCGATCAATAATCAAGGCGGCGGTTGTACCGAAGTGGACCGATGGTACAGCAGTGGCTGGGATTCGCATGTGATCGGCTTGCCGTTCAACGATTTCCCGATCCAGCAAGGGATGGGCTATTTCCTCAAGTGCAACAAGGCGAATACCTGGTCGTACCAGGGCACGGGACTCACGCAAGGTATTCCGCTGAGTCTGTTCACCGGTTGGAATCTGGTCGGCGTGCCGTACGCGCCGAGCGCACAGACCGCCGAGAGTTTGACAGACGGCATGAACACGCAAGGCGGCAACTGCCCCGAAGCGGACCGGTGGTTGAATGGCGGCTGGGATTCGCACTTGAACAATGTGTCGTTCAATGATTTTGCGATTGAAGCGAACAAGGGATATTTCGTCAAGTGCACGCAACCCAGCGCGTACGTGCCAGGTGGGTCGGCGCAAGCCGCGCCGCGCGCGCCACTCGCGCCCAAAGCGCAACGCAATCTCAAAAACGTACCCAGCATCACTCAAGTTCAAGTGACGAATCTGCGCGACACGAGCGCGACGATCTCGTGGGTGACTGATCGCGCGGCGCAGGGCTGGGTCAACTTTGGAACGGCGAGCGCGTTAGGCAACACTGCGTACGATGATCGCAACGCGTTGACGGTCGCCACCTCACATCACGTTACACTGTTCAACCTGTCACCGAATACCACGTACTACTTTGACCTGGTGTCCGATAGCACAGTTGACAACAACAAAGGAGCACACTATACATTCAAGACCGGCGCGATCTTGGGTTTGCCCAGTTCGGATGTGATCTATGGGCAGGTGTTCAAGCCGAATAGCACGACGCCGGCGGAAGGCGCGTTGGTCTACATCACCATCACCGATCAAAACAAGACCGGCACAACGGGAACTTCCGCGTCGCTTTCGGCAGTCGTGGATCGGTTTGGCTACTGGCAAGCGAACCTCGGCAACTTGCGTCAGAGTTCGTCGAGCGGGTATTACGCGTACTCATCGAACGGCGATACGCTGACGATTCAGGTTGACGGCGCGGGGAACGGCTGGGGTGCTCGCAGTGGGGATACCAGCGCGCGCGCGCCTGCGCCACCAATCACGTTGCGGTGGATGAACCTGCCATTCTATTTCCCCTTTGTGACGAAATAGAATGCTTGCTCAACCTCGCCAAGATCGCATGATCTTGGCGAGGTTGAGCGCGTGGATTGTATCCTCATGTCCATCTTGTCGCGCGTGTCCCTTTCTCCTTTTGTCAAAGGCATCCTTCTGGCGACGGTATTCGTCATGGCTCTGCGCGTGCATACCACATCCGCCGCTCCGATAATCTCGTCAGTGATGCTCACCAATGTGCGTGACGTGTCCTTCACCGTATCCTGGGTCTCCGATCAACCGAGTACGGGTACGGTCAACTATGGAACCACGAGCGCGCTGGGTACGACCGCGAACGATGATCGCGGCGCAACCTTCGCCGGCACGACGCACTATGTGACGCTGGCGGGTCTCGACCCCAACACCATGTATTATTTCGACATAGTTGCTGGGAGTACGGTGGATGACAATGGCGGCGCACATTATACGATTTCAACAGGTCCAACACTGGGACTACCTGGGTCGGATACGATCTATGGTCTCGTTTTCAAAAACGATGGCATCACGCCCGCCGCTGGCGCGATGGTGTACCTCAATCTGGCGGATATTGACAGTGCCGGGAGTTCAGGATTGTCGGCGACCGCATCGGCACTGGTAGATACGTCGGGTTATTGGTTTATCAACCTGGGGAATATTCGTGTGCCGGACCTGAGCACCTACTTTGCCTATTCCGCGTCCGGCGGCGATACGATTCGGCTATCGGTTCAGGGCGGCGCGGATGGCAGTGCTTCGCTGATGCTCGTAGACACAGCAAACGATCAGCCGGTTTCCAATATCAATCTTGTGTTGATTTTCACGCCAACCCCAACGAGTACACCCACGACCACACCAACCGCGACGCGCACCAACACGCCGACGAACACGCCCACCGCGACCAGCACGCCGACGCGAACCAGCACGCCAACGAACACACCGACAGCAACGCGAACCAGCACACCAACCAACACGTCCACAACCACCCCGACGGCAACGCGAACCAGTACGCCGATCAGTACGCCAACGAGTACTCCGACCGCGACGCGAACCAACACGCCGACGAGCACGGCAACGAGTACACCAACCACGACGCGAACCAACACGCCGACGAACACGGCGATGAGCACACCAACCGCGACGCGAACCAACACGCCGACGAGCACGGCAACGAGTACACCAACCACGACGCGCACCACCACACCGACGAACACAGCAACGAGCACACCGACCGCGACGCGGACTAGCACGCCGACGAACACGGTAACGAGCACACCGACCGCGACGCGGACTAGCACGGCAACGAGCACACCGACCGCGACGCGGACTAGCACGGCAACGAGCACACCGACCGCGACACGAACCAGTACGCCGACGAGCACGCCAACCAGCGTACCTCAAACGACGTTTTCTGCCTTCCGCGCGCAGTGGACCAGCGACGGCAACTGGATTACATGGACTACGACGCAGGAATACAAGACCGACGCGTTTCAAATCTGGCGCACAACCGCCCTAGATCAGATCGGCACACAGAATCCAACCGCGTGGGCGCTCATCCACACGCAACCCAGCCAATCGAATTGCGCGATTTGGTCTACGCCAACCAACTATTCTTTTTCGGACACCGACATCGCAAGTGGGCAAACCTACTACTATCAATTACGTTGGAGTGGGAACAGTTGTGGCAATGCAATCGGCGGGACCTATCCAACCGTGACCAATTCAGGACAGATTCCCTGGATCATATTCTTACCTTTTGTGAGCCGCGACGATCAATCGAGTGGATATGTGCTCGCGCTGGACCGCACGTCCGCCGCTAGCCCAACTCCCAGTCGCACACCGTCAACGATAAGGATATTCGACAGATAAATGTCGAGGTTTGGAGAGAGTGTCGGCGGAGCCAGTCAGTCTCTCCGGATTTCCCAGTCCAAAAACTGAAATCCGTCGTCCAAATTTAATTTGCGATACGTACCAGTTCAAAGTATAATGGACTTGCAAGCCGAACAGAACTACCGTAGACCTGACAGTCGAGGAGTCGGATCGGTGATGCTTGATGGCGAACCCAGCCATTTGGGTTGGGTTCACTCGTTGACGAATCGAGACGCTGAAAGAAAAGCGCCACAATTCTGAGCCGCGCGTGCGTTGCGCGCGTTTCGGAGTTGTGGCGCATTGTGTTGTTTGCAGAATCACTTGAAAACACAAAGGGCAAGGAAAAATATCGCTTTGTCGCGGTGCTCGAAATAATTCTGCACACAATGCCTGCGCTTTTGGTTGGACTCGCGGAGGAACGATGTGGCTAAAACAGATTTGGCTTGCCGCTCTAATTGCACTTGGCACAGTTCTGGGCAGTCAACTAGATGCCCATGCGCAGACGCCTACGATCACGCTTACTGTCACACCCGCCACACTCAAACTTGCGCCGGGTGAACAAACTGAAGTGTTAATCACGTTCACGAATCCATTGACCACTACGCTTCAGGGCTTGAACTTGACCTGGTTTGGCGATGCGGGTGTGGATGTTGTGATCAAATCCCCGGTAAGTAATGCGCTCGTACCCCAGGCGACGGCAGCTTGGACAGTCACTGTCGCGAAAAAACCGAATGGCAATGCCACCGGCACACTCCATCTGCGTGTTGATTACACTACCACCCTGGCGAATCAATCCATCGCAAACATTGCCAGAGGCGTGCTCGATATTCAAGATCGTTCATCCGAACCGCTTGAAAAAATCGCACAGGCGCGCATCGAAACCACGCTCGAAACCGTGCAGGAACGGCGTACCGGTTTTGTTTACCTCATTGTCAACAATATCGCGACTGTTCCCATTACGATCACACGGGTTCTCGTCCACAAGCCGGCGTTTGTCAACATCATTCTGCCAGAAAAGGCCAATCAACAAATCCTCCTTGCGCCGCAAGAAGCGGTGGTATTGGAATACCAGGTTGAGGGCGCTGAACAAGTGCAATCGGGCAAACATGCGTTGGTCTTGGAGACCGAGGTGACCTGGCAAAGCGGCAACCAGACCTGGAAAGGCACCTTGACCACATCGCACAAATTCAATGTTGGCGTTCTCGGTGAATCGGAAATTCTCATCGCGATCGGCGTGCCTTCATTCTTACTTTTACCGGGTTTTTTGATGGTTGCCGCGTTTCGATTCTTCAAAACACGCGTGTTCCCCAAAGAAGCCAGCACCCTCGAACTCAAAAGCCCGGAGTTTTGGATGCTCGCTGTGCTTTTTTCGGGATTCGCCGCGTTCGCGTATCCGTACCTTACAACCTGGATCAGATGGCTGGGTCCCCCGCGCGACTATCTCACTGGGTATGGCTTGCGCGATATTATGATCGTGTGGAGCGGATCAGTCCTGCTGGGTGTGTTAGCGTGGTCGGTGTGGTATGGCGGGGGCAAATTGATTCGGTGGACATTGTTACGCAACGTGCCGACCGAGAATGACAGTGAAATCCAAACCATGCAAAAACTCGCGGGCAATAAAATGGGATTTGCGTTGGAGCAAGCCACAATCCGGATCGGCGCAGAAGAGCAACGCGTATTCATCCTCGAACGCGAACGCGCAAGTCGTTCCAAAGTGTGGGTTGCGCCCGCGATTCGATATACAGTCGTTTCGACTAAACTCCAACAAATTACGAATGCCTTCTCCAACTTGCTTGATCAAACTGACAATGCCGGGGATATGGCGTTCATCATGCGCGAGGGCATCAATGCAGGCATGCTGAAATTCGAGTGGGAGACATCGGGGATTTTACATAGCCCAACGGAAATCGAAAAAAGCGCGATCATCCAACGCATGGGCAAGCGCAGAATTCTGGTCGAGCAGGAATGAAAAAATTGGCGGCTCGTGACCGAACCGCCAACTCGATGTTTGTGTGCTGTCCCCTGGGGACGGCACTTGCAAGTAAGAGCGGAAGATGCACAAGGCACTTGCGCGCGTACCTGTCGGTACACTCCGCCGATGGGCAGATGCTTCTTACAAAGTCGCCCATAGTATAACCAAAAGGAAGGTTGGCGTCAATGGTCACTTTGAACGAAATTCGCGTCGCGTTGATTTGGACGGAAACATATCCGACTCTCTTGACTCCTGCCGGTGCAACCGCGCCGATGGCTTTTCTGGGACAGAAAACAAAATACGCGGCTGAGTTTGAAAAGGCGATTGAAGGTGCGAGTGCGTGGGAACCGCCATGGCCTTTGCAAAAAGGCAAGGGACGCCATCACTTTTGGTACCACTATTTCGGCAATGTCGAACCGGCAAACGTCAAAGGCAATCTCGCGTGGGATTATCTCGCGCCGTTCCACACCAACATTGCAAAAATCCGCGCCGATTGGCTGAACGGACGCGCGAGCGCAGAAGGATTTTTCTTCGCGCACGGCATCGCGTTCCTGGTTACCGTCTCGCTCACCCAGGAGGATGCAACCCTGGATCTCGCGGTGGATACGGCGCAAGATGCGCGCGCGACCGGAATTTATAATGTGACCTGGCGCGACGGTTCGGCGATGAGCGCGCCGCTCGATGTGATCGCCGCGCACGCGCTGGATCGTTTGCGCGAGATGGCGTTAGGCGCAGGCGCGGTGCAAGGCACGCGTCCCGGCAAACCATTTACACTGGTAACGATCATCAAAGGCGATGGTGGAGACGCTTCCATCGCGAATTCACCCAATGGCGCGGTGCATCGCGCGCTCGAAGGGTTGTGCAGTTGGCACGCGACCTGGCAAACCGATGCTCTGCACAATTTAGATGAAGCCAAACTCAAGACGCGCTACACGGCGGACGGACATCTGCTCTACGGCTTGGCGCGCGGACGCGCATTGTGGTTTCCGGGTTTGTTCGGCCTCGCGAAAAAGCGCACGCACAAACTGTCGTGCTATCATCGCAATCTTGCGCTCCTGTCTCTGCAAACTGAAATGGTGATGGGCTTGATGCGTCACGCCGCCGCCATAATTGAAGCGAATCAAGTGATGCCCGTGGCGATGGATCAACTCGCGAAAAAAGGCGCGGGACTCGCCGGACGATTGTACGGCAAAACGGATGCGGCATATCAATCGTGGAGCGCGCGCCGGCAGATGACGGATGCCGATGCGTTGGATGCGATTGATCAGGTGCGCCTGTATTTCGGCGACCCGATGCTGAAACGCGCTTGATAAACAGGGGTACTATGACAATTCACCTAATCGTGTCTCCCCAGCCATTGCGGATTTTTCTTAGTTCAACCTGGGAAGATCTAAGAAAAGAACGTGCAACCGTGATTCATGCTTTGCATATTGAAAAGCCAATGTTTCTGGCTTTGGGAATACCTTTTGATTTTACCGGGATGGAATTTTTTGGTAGTCAAACCCCACCTCCCAGAGAAGTAATGCTCGCTGAGTTGCGTCGTTGTAACTATTACATCGGAATTATCGCGGAACGCTATGGAAGTATTGATACAATCACCGGTTATGGAATGACTGAGTTGGAGTATCGATCCGCGTTCAATCAAGTCGACGAAATCCATGTGTATATGAAAGACATGGCACTGGATATTATTGTTGACCGAGATCCGGACAAATATAAAAAGTTATCAGATTTCAAGCGGCTATTGGATGCTAACCACACCAATGCCCGGTTCACTACGCCAGAGCAACTTGAACAACTTGTTGTTCAAGACTTGGCGAAGTTCGTCGAAAAGCGATATCCGCGAACCCAAACCCCCACCAAATCCTATCAAGATCTACAGACGTTGGAATTGCGCGCGAAGAATTTGCTTCAGTCCATCGTGCTGTTTGAACCAAACGCATCTTTTGATGCGCTTGTTGTTGTATCTGGGTGTACAAACAAAAATGAAATTTACAGGCCGTTGACGACTCTTGTGACATCAGATTGGATCCAATACGATGATACCGATGATACCCGGGTGTGTGTAAGAGATTCTTTAGTATCTCTAGTGCAAGAAACCCTGCGTGGGAAAACTCGCCGTGAAAAACTGGAGCGCTTCGTTCGTTATTATTTCGACTACCTTTCCTCCAAAATAGTTACACGCGAAAAGTATGTCACTGAAGAATCTGATCCGGATTCCAACGAGACATCAGAAAAGGATAAACCTTTGGCAACAGATGGGGGTTCAGAGACAATTGCCGATGAGGATGTGGAAGAAATAGTGATAGAAGGATACGAAATCGAAAGAGAAAATTTGAATCGTGCCAAAGAATACTCAGAAGAAATTGGATTGAGCGACCAAGCGGAACAAATTGTAAAAATACTCAAATTGGTACAAGTTAGACGGAGGCAACATGCATCTGAACTTCACACTTGAAACTTTGACCCCGCTTTTTCTCGGCGGCGCGGATCAAGATCAAGATGTTGAACTGCGCCCGGCGTCGGTGCGCGGCGCACTGCGCTTTTGGTATCGCGCGCTCTACGCCGGCATTCATGGCGACGACGTGCGCGCTCTGCAACACGCCGAAGGCGATCTGTTTGGCGACACAACCGCCGCGTCGCGCATCCTCGTCAAACTCGCCGGTAATTTGACCGCCGAATCGCCGCCGGTCACACCACCCGCGCGTGAAGGCGATCCCGGCGGCGCGGCGTACATGTTCTGGTCGGTCTTGCGGCAAAAGCGTCAGGCGTTTTTGCCGAACGGAAAAACCTTTTCACTTGAACTACAAACGCGTCGCGTGCCAAGGCAAAATCAAACCGATGATGAAACGATGATGCGCGCATCGCTCGCGGCACTGTGGTTGTTGACGCACCTGGGCGGACTGGGCGCGCGCGCGCGTCGCGGCGGCGGCAACCTCGCGCTTCATCCCACCGATCCCACGCAAATACCAAGCGGCTTGCCGGCGTGGGAAACGCGCGCACACACCGCGGCGGAATTGCAACGCGAACTCGCCGATGGCATCCACCAGTGTCGCGCCGCACTGCGCTGCAATGCGTGGTGCGATCAAAACGAAATCGCCGCTCTGCCCGCGTTCGATATTTTGCATCCGCAAACCTGTTCGATTCGCGTGTGGAATCGCGCGCCGTTTCCAAATTGGCAAACCGCGCTCGAAGCGATCGGGCAAGCGTTTAAAAATTTTCGCAGTCGCAAACCTGAATCTGATTATGCAACGGTCAAAGCCGCAGTGGACATGCAGAGCGATTCGCTTGACCCAGTTCAACGCGCCGCGTTCGGTCTGCCGATCGTATTTTATTATCGGTCACTCCAACAGGAATACCAAGCGCATTTGTACCAACAATTTTTGAAAGAAGGAATGAGTGAGCAAGAGGCGTCCCGCAAAGCCAATCGTCAAGCGCGCAAAGAAGCGACCGGCACGCTCGAAGGCGAAACACACGAACGCCGCGCTTCGCCATTGAGTTTTCGATTGACGCGTTTGGCGAATGGACAGTTCGTCATTGTCCTGGTTTATTTCAAAGCGCGTTTGCTGGGTATGCTTGAACGTGAAGGCAGAAGCCGCCCCGAAAAATTAAAATTGCGTCGCGAGGGCAATGCGGTTTTTGCCAACACGCCATCACTCAACTTGATTGATGATTTCATCGCGTCGCTCGGCAATACCACGGAGGTGGATTTTCGATGAACACCGCTTGGGCAACCAAAATCATCGCGCTGTTGCACGATCCGCCGGATAAAGTCTTGGGTTTGCAACACCACGAACAACGCACGATGCAATTCCTCAACGTTCTGTTGGGAGATGCGCGCTTTCGCGAAATTTTCCAAAACGACGCGGCGACATTGGCAGGGCTATCAAGCAACCAATTTAGACGCGCACTTGACCAGATCAACGAATGGCAACTGGTTAAATCAGCCGATCAGATTGCAACCGCAATGGATCGCGCCGCGTTTGCGCGCGAGGTGCGCGTCGAGCCGACAGAATATCACGCCGCGCCATTCGTGCGTCATCCCCTCTCCGGGCGATTGCTGTTTTTGAACGAACTGCGCGCGACGGACGCGCATCACATCATTCCAACCGCGATGCAAAACGCAGTGAACGCCGCGCCGCCATCTCCCGATGAACACACGCGCTATCTCTGGACGTGGCGCAATTTGCACCAGACCATCGCCAATCAGTTGCCGGACGAATTGAAACGCGAATGGCTACTTCTGCCGGCGGACACACGCATCTGCGATCATCCGCTCGCGCAACACCTCGATGCGACGGCGGCGGTCGCGAGCGCGTTGCCGCATCCCGCGCTCCTCGTCTTCAACCTCGCCGGCGCGCAGGAATTTATCGCGACCGCGCGACGCACCCAGGATTTGTGGATGGGCAGTTACATTCTCGCGTACCTCGCGTGGCGCGGGATGCGCGTGCTCGCGGAAACGTACGGTCCCGACGCAATCCTTTACCCGGCATTGCGCGGGCAACCGCTCGTAGATCACTGGCTTGCCAACGACAAGCAGATTCCCGGCATTACGCCCGGCAATCTGACAATGGCGACCCTGCCGAACAAATTCGTCGCGCTCGTGCCTGCCGGCGACGCTCAAGCCATCGGCGAGCAGGTGCAAAAAGAAATCGTCGCCGCGTGGACCAGTTTGGTTGACCGCGTGCGCGACGCGCTCGCGCAACTCGTTGGCGCGAATGTGAACCAGGAATGGATCAACTTGTGGGACAATCACGCCGCGCAATTTCCGCAAGTGTATTGGAGCGCGCACGCGTGGCACGACACGGTTGAAAAATCAAAGGCGCAAGTGCGCGATCTGCTCGATCCGCCGCCGGGCTGGGCATTCAACGCGATTCTCGAAACGTATCGCGCGACCGCGCCGAATATGATCAATCTCGGCACGGTGTACGGACATCTGCATCTGCTCGCGCAACGCGGCTTGGACGCGCGCAAACTGCGCCGCGCGGTTGCGCCTATCGAAGAAAAAGGACCCAAGTGCACCGTGTGCGGGATTCGCGCGGCGATTCGTTCGGACGCGCTCGGCGAAAAAGAATTTTGGAAAACCGTCGCGGATAAGTTGCGCGCATTGGACGACAACCAACAGCATCCTCTGCGAAGCAATTACGCGACGATCAAACCGGATGGACACGAACGCTTGTGCGGCGTCTGCGCGACGAAACGTTTCGCTTACTCGATCATCTTCCGCGATCAGTACGATTTGCAACGCACCGGTTTTCCTTCGACGAGCATGGTCGCGACCGCGTCGTTCCGCGATCAACTGTTCGCACAACTCGATACGAACGACACGCTTGATCACGCGTTGCAAAATTTTGTCGCCGCGCTGGACGGCGCAAACATACCGCGCACTGCCGCGCCGAACGCAATTCCGCTCAACTCCAAACGCGCGCGCGAACTCGGGCGCTCAAAAGCCGTCGCCGAAAAACTGATCAAGTACGACGGCGATTGGTTGTTTGGCGAATCGTACACCCAAAAACGTGTCGAGGAAGATTACGCGATCCAATTACCCGACGCGACGATCAATTCTCTGCGCGAGAAATTGAACGCGTTGCTCGCCGCCGCCGCCGCCGCCGATGACGCGCGCATCGCGCGCCCCGCCAAGTATTACGCGATCCTCGCGCTCGACGGCGACGCGATGGGCAAATGGATCAGCGGACAACTCGCACCGCGATTCGCGCAAACCTTGCATCCCCTCGCGGTCGAACGCCTCGCACCGTTCGTGAAAAATGACGCGGCGTGGGCGCAGTGGTTGACCCAGCAACGCGTCCTCAGCCCGGCATTGCACACTTCAATCAGTCACGCGCTCGCGGATTTCGCGCTCGAATGTGTGCGGTGGGTGATCGAAGAGATTCATCCTGGTCGCGTCGTGTACGCGGGCGGCGATGATCTGCTCGCGTTCGTGCCGGTGGATCACGCGCTCGCGACGGCGCGCGAACTGCGCGCACTCTTTAGCGGCGAAGCATTGCGCGCGGACGACAAACTGACCGTTACGTTTGCCGATCCGGACCGCACCGGCTTTGTGCGCTGGAAAAATTCCTGGTTGATGACGATGGGACCCACGGCGAGCGCGAGCATCGGCATCGCGATCGCGCACCATTTACAACCGCTCGATGCCGCGCTCGATGCCGCGCGCCACGCGCTCGCATCGGCAAAAGAAGAGTACGGGCGCAACGCGATCGCGGTGCGTTTTCTGCGACGTTCCGGCGAAGAACTCCGCATCGGCGCGAAGTTTTTCTACGGACGCGGCGATGAGCCACAGCAACCGCCGCTCGACACCTTGCAATGGATAGACGGTCTGCGCGCGCGCATCGCGGACGATCATTTATCTGCCAAGATCGCGCACGATGTTTACGATCTCGCGCGCGGGCTGACCGATCAACCGGTGGACGCGGTGGAGGCGATCTTGCGGCGCGCGCTCAAACGACACAAAGGTGATCAGCTCGAACCGGAGCAAGCCGTCAAACAAGCGAACACACTCGCTCCGCAACTCGCGCGGCTCGCGGTCGCGCTCGATGCACCGCGGCAGAGCTGGCTATTCGAACAATGGCGCGCGCGCGCGCCGGACGCGGCGAATGAGCCAGCGTCCGGCATCGTCGAACTCGCCAAATGGCTACTGCTTGCGCGATTCCTCGCGCAGGGAGGAGGCGAAGAATAATGCGACTGTTTATCGAGCCGACCGACGTGTGGTTGTTTCGCGATGGACGACCGTTCACCGCTGGCGCGGATCATCGCGCGCGCACGCTTTTTCCGCCGAGTCCGCACACGGTCGCCGGCGCGTTGCGCGCAGTTCACTTTGCCGCCGCCGGCATTTCGCGCGCCGAGTACCTCGCGGGACAGACCGACCAGGCGAAAGAGTTGCAAGCGAAAATCGGCAAGCCGCCGGATGCGAACGGCGACGGCGGCGACCTGGGCGCGTTCGCGCTCACCGCGTTGTCCGTCGCGCGCCGCGACGCGCGCGATGGAAACATCACGCGCTATTTTCCAATACCTGCCGATGTGATGCAAGTGGGCGATGCTCTGCGCGTCGCCGCACCGCTCAAAACGCAAGTGCAATTCACGTCCGATAATGATCACCCGTTACTCTGGATAAAAGAGATGCGCGCGAGCAAACCCGCGACCGGTTGGTTGGCGGAAGCGGAATTGCGACGTTACTTGCGCGGCGAAACGTTTCGCGCGACGCCGGACGAATTTCTGTTCGAACGCGAAAGCCGGTTTCACGTCGGGATTGACAGCGACCGCAAATGTCCGCGTGAGGGCGACGGCGGCGGGCATTTGTTTCAAATCGAGTGGGTGCGCGCGCGCGAAAATGTGGGACTCGCGGTCGAAATCGCGGGGGCGGATGTGTCTGCGCCCGGCGCGCTCGCGCTCGGCGGCGAATTGAAAAGCGCGCGGTACGAAACGCTCGCGCCCGCGTTCGCGCCTCTCGACGCGCCGTTCGATCCGCGCTTCAAAGTGTACTGCGCGACGCCGGCGTTGGTGGATTTGAACGCGTGGAAAACGTACAATTTTTTCCACGGCGCGCAGATCGAACTGATCGCCGCGGCGATTGCGCGCGCCCAACCGCTCGGCGGCTGGGATGTCGCACACAATACGCAAAAGCCGCTTCGCAATTTCATTCCCGCCGGCAGTGTGCTGTACTGCAAACTCGCGCGCGGCACGCGCGACCAAATCAAACAACGTGCGCCGATCACGGACGACGCACTCGGCGCGCTCGGATTCGGAATCACATTTCTCGGAGGATGGGACTATGTTTAAATCATCGGCGTTGTTGTATCTGTATGTGGAGACGCCGTTTCACCCCGGCAGTGGAAGCGGGTTGGGCGTGGTAGATTTGCCGGTGCAACGCGAACGCATCACCGGTTATCCGATGATGCAGGCAAGCGGCTTGAAAGGCAAACTGCGCGCCGAAGCAATGGCGCGTGCGACCACCGACGCGGAAAAAGAACAAGTGCTCGCCGTGTTCGGTCCCGAAACGAACGGCGCGGCGGAGCACGCCGGCGCGTTTTCGCCGGGCGACGCGCGGATTTTACTTTTCCCGGTGCGTTCGCTTCTCGGCGTGTTTGCGTGGACGACCTCGCGCACTGCGCTCGCGCGTTTTCAGCGCGATCTGCAAACTGCCGCGTCGCTCAATCCCAAACTTGCGGGCGGGTTTGAAAAATTCAAAACGCAGTTCGCGTTGTTGCCCGGCGATTTAAAGGAGGACGAAGCGTTCGTCGCGACCGGCAACGATGTCAGCGCGGACAACCAGGTTACGCTCGAGGAGTTTACCTTTACCGCGCGTCTACTCGACGCGGTAAAAGAATTGGGCAAGTGGTTCGCGGGCAATGCGTTTCCGTTTGTGGATGAAAACGACGAATACAAATTCTGGCGCGGCAAAGCCGCCACGAGTTTGGTCGTTTTGCCGGACAATGCGTTCCGCGATTTCACCGAGTACGCAACCGAAGTGATCAATCGAATCAAACTCAAGCGCGAAACGAAAACCGTCGAATCGGGCGCGCTGTGGAGTGAAGAGCATTTGCCAAGCGATACGGTGTTGTACGCGCCGTTGTTCGCGAGCCGGGCGCGGCGCGCTGGATGTGAGAATTTGGACGTGCTCGGTTTTGTCAAGACACTGTGCAACGCCGTGCCGCGCGTGCAGTTGGGTGGCGATGAAACGGTCGGGCGCGGCTTGGTGCGCTTGCGCTATAATGGAGGAAATGATGCCAACCCATCAACAAACGCTTGAGCAACAACGCGCGCACGCGGCTTGGCAGGCGATCAAAGAGGTGAGGACGAACGAGCAGAAGAAATATTCTGCGATCGCGCGCACAGCACCGTCATACATTCTCACGAATGGATTGGGGCAGACGCTCGCGTTTCTAAGCGCCAAGAGCGACGCGGAAAAAACGTTGTATCGGCATCTCGAGTCGTGGCTCAAGACGCGTTTGAAAATCGCGGACGCGCAATTCGACGCGCGCGAATGGATCGGCAGAACGGACAGCGCAATGTATCGCCGCGCGATGGTCGAGACGCTGGCGTACTTGACCTGGCTCAAACGCTTTGCCGAAGCCGAGTTCGGCGTGGAGGAAGAATGAATCGTCAAGGTCGGCGATTAAATTCCGCCCCCGTCATCTTGCCACTGCCCAGCGACACAAAACGAATGGCGCGGGCGCGTGAAGGCGCGAACGATTGTGCGAATCCGGGTTTATGGCTTGACAAATTCGCGGCATACACCATGCGCGGTCCAAAATGGGAAATGGATCTTAGCGCGAAAAAACGCGCGGATGTGAATTGGCAATCGCCCAATTATCGCGCCGCGTTGGAACAATTCAACTTGCGCTGGGCAAAAATTTTAGAAGAACACGACGCGCTCGAATTTACTGCAGAACCCGAATGGCGAATGGCGGTCGGGTTGGGCGGCGCGAGCGTGCGCGAGACCGGCTTGGCATTGCATCGGCTTTACGGCTTTCCGATCATTCCCGGGAGCGCGCTCAAAGGACTGACGAGCAGTTGGGCGGAGATCAATGACAAAGATGCGACCGAACGCGCGCGTGTGTTTGGCAAGCAAGACGAATCGGGCGCGGTGATTTTTTTCGACGCGATTCCGCTCGCGCCGCCGCAGATCAAACTCGATGTGATGAACCCGCATTACGGCGAGTACTATCTCGACAAAACCGGGCGCACGCCGCCCGCAGATTGGCATCGTCCCGTCCCGGTTTATTTTTTGACGCTTGAAAAAAACAGCCGCTTTTTATTCGCGGTCGCGCCGCGCCGACGCGAGCATCCCGACGATCAAGCGTGCGCTGGATTGGCGCGCGATTGGCTTGGGCGCGCACTTCGTGAACTGGGCGTCGGCGCAAAGACGAGCGCGGGGTACGGTTTTGTGAACGAGGTACAAGCGTAATGCCCTGCTCGATCATGTTCACCCTCGCCCCGCGCGCTCAAACCCTCCCGGAAAACTGCACGCCCGCGCTCCACGCTACGTTCTTCCAGTGGCTAGAGCGCGGGGATACGGCGCTTGCCAAGCGCGTGCACGATGAGTACGATCCTAAACCCTACACGGTCTCGCCCTTGATGCTCGACGACGCGCAGACCGCGCACTTTCGTATCACGCTGTTAGATGACGCGTTGTTGCCCGCGTTGCAGACTGGGATTGACCAAGTGCAACAGGTGCGAATCGCGTGGGCAACACTTGCGTTGGCGGGTGCGCCGCGCGTGACCCAGAAATCGTACGCACAGATTGCGCGAGATGCCGACGAGACGCCCAACATCATCTTGCGTTTCGATTCACCGACGAGTTTTCGCTCACACGAGATGCACTATCCCTTGCCCGACCCGGTGATGGTGTTTGCCAGTTATCTCGCGCGCTGGAATGCCTTCGCGCCGGAGCCGCTCCACATCGCGGACGATTGGATGGAATGGCTGCAGCAATCGGTCGCGGTGACGCGGTTTGCGGGCGAGACGCACGCGGTCCAGTTTAAGGATTTTGTGCAAATCGGATTTGTCGGTACGGTCCAGTACAGCGTGATGCGGCATCAGCCGGATCGCGAAGGTATTGCACCACTGAATGCGCTCGCGTCCTATGCCGAGTTTTGCGGGACGGGACACAAGACGACGCAGGGGATGGGACAAACGAAACGCTTGTTTACCTAGGAAGGGAAGCAAGTCAAACAAATCACGAACGAGAACAACTTTCGGGGATTCCGTTCTCGTTCGCTTGCTTGGCTCTTCCATCACAAAACCTGCCGAGTGGTTATTCACTCGACAGGTTTTTTCTGTGTCGCGATCAGAGTACGCGAGCTATCATAACGTGGTCATCTCATCTTCATCCAAGATCACCAGCGGCCATTTTTGACGGCGCGCTTTTCGCGGTGCATAGTCGACGCGTGTAGCCGTACCGAATGACTCTACCGCCCGGTCGTGGTACCACCGCGCGAGCATCAGTTGTTTCTTGTCCTTGGGCAGCTCCGCAAATCCCTTGATACACATTCCCAATTTTTCGTAAATATCCTCCAGTATCTCGTCAATGATGTGGACAGACATCCCGGCACCCCATTTGTCGGCACTGCCTTCCTTACCCCGATGTTCGCTAATGAGCCGCGCACAATAGTACTCAACCGGGTCGAGCGGATTTTGATTGCGCGGATTCACTGCACCGACGCCTAGCCGTTTGAACAAGGGTGATAACACTTGATGCCCAGTCGTCACTAACTCGAGTGCCTTGATAAACTCTTCGATGAGCGCGCCGGGTGGGATCGCCAGCGCCGACGCGCCGGCTTGATACACGCGTTGAATATCCCCAAGATTTGGTGAATTGAGCGCGGTATACAACACAAGTGGACCGATGAATGGATAGGTCTTGCCGATAGTCAACAGTAAATTCGTGCCGACACCTTCAGCTGGGCGCTCGTCAGCTTCCTCTGGGATTTGCTTATCCACCATAATTAAGCTAAAGGCATGATCGCGCGTCAGAAATTCCAACGCGCCGGCGGCATCGCCACATTCAGCGACAACATCATAATCATGCTCACGCAAAATATCCACCAAGCCAACTTTCTGCAGAGGTGAATCTTCCACTACAAACACACGTCGCCTAGCGCGCCCATCATGCTCCACCATAGACATCCTTTCCATTGACGTGCGGCAGAATGGGAATCCGTAGCGTAAGCTGCCGCCCCTCTTGCGTCCACGCATATTCGGCGCGCATAAATGCTTCGGCGAGTTTCAAGCGCGAGTGAATGCCATGGCGCGAATAGGGCTTGGAAGGAGCCTCGGGATTCCAGGCGTCGCCATCACTGGTGATCTGCGCCTCCACCCACTTCGGTTGGCAATATATACCAATGTTCACAAAACTGGCACGCCCCGACTGCACCGCGTTGTGGGCTGCCTCGGTCACATTGCTAAACAGAGCGAGATGCAGATCGGCAGGCAATAGTTCCACCGCTGGATCAACATGCACGCGCATCCCACGTCCAGCGTAGCGTTGTTCCATCACGCCGTTGGCGGTCGCCAGTGCCAGTTCCATTCCATTGCGGAGCAGCTTACCGGCGGCAAGGTTGAACTTGAGTGATGCCGTTTTAACGTAATCGGTGTGCATTTGCAGCGGCTCCGCTAGCTTGTGGAAATGCACGCGCGCGGCATAACAGTCTTCGCCTTCGATGGCTTCGCCCAGCCGACTCAAATGGGGACTGATCGCCGTGTGCGTCGCGATCGAATCGCGTACCAAATCGTGTAAAACCAGGTTCACCTGTCCGAACCCGTCGTGCGCCTGATCCAATTGACGCGTATTTTCCAGATGGGGCGAGATGGTCTGTCGAAAAATCTCTAGCGCGAGCCGCGTTGCCGGGCTAAACGATTGTGGATTGCGATAATTCAGGAAGAGCGCGCCAATCCGACGCGTGCGCGTGCCAATGGGCAAGAATACGGTCGAAGCGATTTGTTCGCGGGTAACGAAATATTCCTTGGGAGGCGCACGATAGTCAGGCGGGAGTAGATGATAGTTTTTGAAGGACTCGCGCTCAAAGACCGATTCCCATTGTGAAATATAGAAAAGGGGGGGTGGGTTGGGATGCCGAAATAAATCGGTGGTGAGCCAATCCGGAAACCATGCGCCCATGTGCCAAGTCGGCGTAAGAGGCCAGCCGTTCCCAAAGCCAAGCCGAAAGTACGTGACAACATCCACATCCAAAATGTCAATGGCAAATCGCGCGATGCAGTCAAACACTTCGCGTTCGTTATCTCGCTTGTTTAGTGAATCGCGCAGGTGTTGAATCGCGCTCAGTAGATTGCCTAACCGTTCGGCGGTCAACAAAGGCGCAATCGCACCAGCCAGCGCGGCAAGGTAATCGCCTTCTTCACGATGAATGCTGTGTGGAGTGCGGCTCTGGAGATCAATAAAGCCAATGATCTCACCATCTGGACTTTCAAAGATCGGTTGAACGAATTCAGCGCGCGTGTCCTGGTATGCTTCCGCGTCGGGTGGATTGTAGAAAAATTCTCGCCACAGAGGAGTATGTGTATCTGGGCACGTCACGGCTTGCCGGTCGCGGTACGCTTTGGCTAACAAGCCGTGCGCCAGGGGCCAAGGTTTGATCGCGTGCGCGTGCTTGTCTCCCGGAATATATTTGGCAATGATTTCAACATGCTTGGGCACGCGGAACGCATGGGGATCCGCTCCTTCAGGAAGTGTCAGACCATAGACACTTGGCTTCACTTGACCGGGCGGTGCGGCGGGACGCATGATCCGTAAAACAGTCAGGCGCTCCAACCGCAAACTCTGTCCTAGCATGTTCAGTCTACCCTGCACATCTTCGATCCGCGCGTCTAAACTGCCTGCCCAGCGAACCAGCTCGCGGAACGTTTCAAAGCGCGTCGCATAGTGATCCCAAGTACGGACGTGCGCTACAATGCCTGCTAATACGATGAGCAGCCACAAGGCATTGGCAATACTGAGTCCAACATCAATTTGCGCGGGTGCAGCCAGCGAAACGCCTAACGAGTAGAGTGGAAAGATTCCCGCAAGTATGACTATATACGGAATAAAGGCGATCCGATTAACCAAACGCAAGGTAAAGTACATCGCAGAGATTAACAGCGGCCAGAGAGACATGGCAACGGCGAGGGGTGAACCGCGTAAGAGGAGAAAATAGATCACGAGGACTGCGCCCAAGCCGAAGAACGACCATAACCATCGCAAACGCGGCAAGCGCTCGACCAGACCCGGCAGAGTACTGCGTTCGATACTAAAACCAATCAGCGCGAACACGAGAATCCCTAAGGCGCTTGCCGAGGAAGCGATAGGGTGTGAGGGAAAGGCAACAATCAGGATCGGCAGGGCGCTGAACGCAATGGCAACTGGGTCAAAATACCTTTTGGTAAATGCCAGCCAGCGCGCACGCGGGCTTTTACGTTGATTCGAGCTGGAGAAAAATGCGGCTGTGAAATCTTGGTCTATGTTCATTAGCGATTCCTTCCCGATGCTTTTACCAGAGTAACCCAGGTCAGACTGCCTGTCAACCCTTGACGCAAGGTAAATTTATCCCTTGCGCTAGCCATAGATGAGGCATGTCTCAAGGGATTGTTTCCACCCTCACTCCCGTGTATCGAATGCGAAAATCACCTAATGTGCCATTGCCGCGCCTCTACTTTCGATTCCCTCATTTTCCTATAATGCAGTTGGAAATCGGAATAGATCGCAGAGAGAGTGATGGGAGTCCATTCCATCACTGGGAGGTGTACCATGATTCGTCTGTTGCTCATCGTACTCATCGTCGTTTTCGTAGCGAGTCAATTAGACCAGTCAACGGAGCAGACCACAACCGCTACACCACCGGCATCGAGCACTGGACCGACTGCGGCACGTACACCAACGCGCACAGCCACACCCAAACCAACAATCACGCCGCCCAGTGGGTCTCGCAGCGCCGGCGCACCAGCACCGCCCTTGGATCAAACGGCACCTAAATCGGATGCCCTCCTCAAGATCGCAACAGGTCTCACGGGCGTTCTCGCCGGTGTCGGCGAGCTGACCCATGCGGTAACTACCGTGATGGTGGACGATGGCGATGATGGCACGCACGCGGCACTGGGCGCAATTGTGCTGGTGTGGACGGTGTTGGGGGGAATTGGGATTTCGATTCTCCGTGGCATCGGTAGGTTTCTGGGCGGATTGTTCGGTTGAAAAGTTGTGGGACGCACAACATGGTGCGTCCCACATAACCGAAGGGGTGTGCGGTTCTATACTGCCAACGGGCACAAACTGCGGTTTTATATCCACCCAATTTGTCATGCTGAGCGAAGCAAAGCATCTCGCGACTAGCGAATTGCGTTACCCTTCGCTTCGCTCAGGGTGACAACCAAAAAGCGCAATTAATGACCGTGCCCAGTATACTTTTTGGACGAGGACGCGGTGAAAAAAATTGAAGCGATTGGCGCGCCGGGAGTGAGACGGGCGCGGGAGTGGGGGATGATTGGATAAATCATTGCCGCAAAGGAATGCGAGGCGCACCAGAAAATTGGAGGGGCGACCGATATCGGTCACCCTTTTCAATTTCGGCGGCTGGCGCGTTGGCGCGCCCTGTGCGTCGAAGCGAGTGCGAGTTGCTGAATGCGCGCCACGCGAAAGGTGCGCTCGTCACCAGCACGATGGCAATACGCGATGAGGTACGGAATCTGGTCGCGATATTCCAACCGCAAAGGTTCAACCAGCCGCGTGGTCGTTTCGTCGTTGTATGGGGAATGATAGACGATTTCGAGAAGTGCCTGGTCTGTGAGTGCGCGTTCGATGAGTTGGAGGGTGGACTGCAGTTCACCGTGAGCAGAAAAATCGAGTGGGCTGATTTCGGCGGTTGGCGGTCGGCGGTCGGTCGTCGCTTGGATCCCTTCACGGATCAGTTCTTCGGCAATCGCACGATCATGCGCGGTGAGTTGGTGTTCGAGATCGAGCAGAATCGAAGCGGGCGGGCGATAAGATGTCGGGATACGGTCGCTGAATTGATGCGCGAGACGGGTTGAGACGTAAAGGTGCGCGAGCGTGGGCTGATCGAATTGTGCGAGTGGATGACCTGGCGCTTGGGCGGCAGGGTGATCGAGCATTTCCAGACGTGGAGGATAACCGTGACGTTCGAGACGACGCGCCAGGGCATTGAGCTGGCTCGGTTGGACGACGACGGCGCGTGATGACAGGGTGCGGCGCAAACATTGGCGAATAGATTTACGGCGCGTGAGTTCAACGAGCAGGTTAGGGTCCCGTACTTCAAGGAGAGTCACGGAACGGACTGTGACACATCCGTAATCGAGACTGATTTGATCCAACCAATCGGTGACGATGCGCGGTAGCGCATCATCGGTGGCACGTTCGAGGAAGGACTGAACCTGGGTAATGGTCTTGCCATGATCCATGGCGCAGCGCACGCGTGCGGCATCGAGTTGATAGAGCCGACGGGTTTGGTGCGCGGACGCTTCGCGGAGTGTCGCAAGATGCGTCGCGTAATCGCCTAATTCGAAAAGGATGGCAAAGTCGGCTTCGAGTGGAGCGATGAGATTGGGAAGCGTTGTGCCGCGCGACTTGGACCATGCAAGGGGCTGGGTCTTGTGATTGGTTTCCACTCGCTTGGGGTCAGTTTGCCCGATGATTGCGCCGCCAGGTTTGGTCACTTGAGTCGTTTCGCCCTGTCCGCTGGTGACGATCTCGAACCAGCGCAAGAGTTCGAGCCACGCGCCGAGGATTTGGACAGGTTGATCCTCCGGCACACCATCGTCATCGGAGGGCAAGGCGAGCAATTTGAGTAATGCTTTGCACGTGATCCGTTCGCCATTGGGAACTTGAGCCAGGATTGCGATCAACTGCCCCAGAGCAGACAAGGGTGAGAGCAAGTGTTTGCCAGGTAAGCCAAAGGCGCGCCAGCGTTCGGCGTCTTCCTGGGTAGGTTGGATTGGAAAGGCGGGACGGAATAACACCTGGGCGCGTTGTGCGGGTGAGGCGTTGAGCCATACCGCGACACGTGGAGTTGGCTTGAGCAAGGTGTTGGTGCGCGCGACGAGATGTGCGGATTCGGCGAGGTAGTGGATAAAGCGGATTCGTTCGGCGTATCGCTCGCTGGTGTGGACACGTACCCCAGCGCGCCAACGTCCATCCGCATTGTGAGGACGCTTGAGGTTGAGATCATCTGGAACGACGAGCAGCAGATTGAGCTTGGCTAGCGCAGAAGGGGGAAGATAACGCGAGCCGATGGGGTGAATGGCATTCGCAGAGAGAAAAGCGAGCAAGGTAAAGACATCTTGGATCAAAAAAGCCAGTTGAGACATTCGACCTCCGTGCGAAAAATTAGGTCTTGAATTCCGAGAGGGTTCGTGATAAGATGCAGACATCATAAAACGGCTTGCCGAATATGGCAAGTGGTCGGTTTTTCACCATACGTGCCGGAGGTTTGCGAAAAGAGGCAAAAGGCGACAAAAAAGTCCGAGAAAAACAGAGCGAAAAGTGGATTATGAGAGGTGGAGTTGCAACGCGATGAATTCCCGACAGGGGTTTGAAACTTCTGAGGTTGGATGTACCACCGGAATTGTGATCCAAGTTGCAACGCGATGAATTCCCGACAGGGGTTTGAAACGACCCTGCGCGGACGCGTTGGGCACCAATGCGATCGAAAGTTGCAACGCGATGAATTCCCGACAGGGGTTTGAAACTCACCGTGACCGTGATTCCAGCCGGTTCTGTCTTCTCGAGTTGCAACGCGATGAATTCCCGACAGGGGTTTGAAACTATTTTACTGCTTCTAGGATCTGCAACCTAGGTTAGTTGCAACGCGATGAATTCCCGACAGGGGTTTGAAACGTTTCATCTTGATCTCCTAGCGCACCCAGAGGCGCGTTGCAACGCGATGAATTCCCGACAGGGGTTTGAAACGTGAGTTGCACGGCACAAACAGCCACCTTTCGCCGGGTTGCAACGCGATGAATTCCCGACAGGGGTTTGAAACTTTTTCAAGTCGTTGCTCTTCGAGATGTGTGCGACGTGTTGCAACGCGATGAATTCCCGACAGGGGTTTGAAACTTGATTGCGGCTTTCCTACCAGCGGTGTCCATGGCGTTGCAACGCGATGAATTCCCGACAGGGGTTTGAAACGATTGCATCGTCTTCGACGTGAGTTCCTTTTGGGTTTGTTGCAACGCGATGAATTCCCGACAGGGGTTTGAAACTCATCAGCGTCGGTTATTTGGCAATAAGGCCTATCAAAGTTGCAACGCGATGAATTCCCGACAGGGGTTTGAATCTCACCCACCGGAACAG
>JACRBM010000095.1 GCA_016219275.1 Chloroflexota bacterium | reverse complement strand
GACGTTCGGGCGTGGTGTCAGGAAAAACTCGGCAAGTCGGTGCAAGCCCAACGACGCCAGCGGATAAAATTGTTAAAGATTGCGGAACAAAAACGGGATCAACTTCCCGCAACTACTTGAGCATTCGTTCATCAGCCCAGTCTACAACTATCTTGGCGAAGCAATCCGCTTGTGCCAATCTTCGGCGAACAAATTGAAATGAACTTGTTGCCGCGGATGTGCGCGAATGACATCTTCGTCGAGCGTGACGCCCAACCCTGGACCCTGGGGCAATGCGAAATAGCCATCCACAACTTCCGGCACTCCCGGCGCGGCGGCTTTCACGTACTCCTCCGCGAAATCGTTAAAGTGTTCCTGAATTTTAAAATTGGGCGTGCACGCCGCCAGATGCAACGCCGCCGCCGTCGAGACCGGACCGCCGACATTGTGCGGCGCGACCAGGACGTAGTACACTTCCGCCCACGCCGCGAGTTTTTTGGTATTCGATAATCCGCCCAGGTGCGTGATGTCGGGCTGAATGATGTCGGCGGCTTGCAATTCAAACAACTCGCGATATTCGTACAGCGTGTGCAAGCGTTCGCCAGTTGCAATGGGAATGCCGAGCGCCGCAATCGCATCAGCAACTTTTTTGAGTGCGCCGAGATTTTCCGGCGGAACCGGTTCCTCGAACCAACTGGGTTGGAACGGCGCTAACGCGCGCGCCATTTCGATTGCCGTTGTCGGATTGAATCGTCCGTGCATCTCGATCAAAATTTCAACGTCAGGTCCAATCGCCTCGCGCACCGCTTCGACGAGCGCGATGGCGGCTAACTTGTCGGCGCGCTCCAGTTCGTACCAACCCGCGCCGAACGGATCGAACTTGAGCGCGTGATAACCTTTGGCGACCGCGCGCTTGGCGGCGGCGTGAAATTCCGCTGGCGTCCGCTCGACGGTGTACCAGCCGTTGGCATACGCTTTCATTTTATCCCGAACGGCTCCGCCGAGCAAACGGTAGACCGGCTGATTGAGCGCCTTGCCAATCAAATCCCAACACGCCATTTCGATCAGCGCGATACCGGTCATCACGACTGCGCCCGCGCGTTCGAAATCGTCGCGGTACATCCGTCCGACGAGTCGCTCGATTTCAAACGGATCGCTGCCCAGGACGTAGCGCGGCACGGCTTCCGAAAGATAACCCAGGACAGCATCGGTGCGATTGAGCACGCGCGCTTCGCCGACGCCGACCAGACCCTCGTCGGTTTCCACCTTGACAAACGTCAGATTGCGCCATGCCGTACCGAGCACGAGCGGAGTCACACTCGAAATTTTCATCGCGACATCACCATTGAAGTTCAACCACCCGGGCTTTCATTGCGAGGACGGTCTTTGCCGGAAGCAATCTAACCCCTCCCAACCCTCCCCTTAAAAAGGGGAGGGCTAGGGTGGGGTCGGAGCTTGCTTCGTCGCTGCGCTCCTCGCAATGACAGCGGGCGGGCTAGTCATACCGGAATTCCCAGGTCGCGCGCGCCGCGCGGGGACGTTTGCGCCTCAGGATAATAGCGGCGCAACATATCGAGCGCGATCGCCGCGCGATGAACGCGCTCGCGTACCATCGCGAGTGCCGCGCCTTCCAGGTGAACGCCGCTGGGATAGATGTTAGGCGAGTTGCGTAAACCCAGTTTGACGTACATCGGCGCGGCGACGCGCACCATTTCCGGCACTTCATAATATCGGACGAATCCGCCGAAATCGTCCGGCGCTTCGACGTAAACGTCGAGCGGCAGTGCGACGACCTGGCGCACCGCGGCAAGTTGTGGGAGCGACAGATCGGTCGGCACGTTGTATGTTCCCGCGCCAAGTTGTTCCATCCAACGGATCGAGATGGGGTTCGCCGCGCCCATCAACACCGAAACTTTGAGCACCAGGTCGTTCGGCAACTCGCCGGCTTTTTTCATCTCCGTCGCGAACCAGAGCAACCCTTCATCGGCGACGAGCACGGAGCGAATGCCCAACGCGCAGGCGCGCCGAATATCCTCGGCGGCAAAGACCACCTGATCCATCCCGCGCAAACGCGCGCCCAGGTTTTTGCCCGCACTCGCCGTGATCTGCGCGCCGGTGTCCCACGCCGCGCGCGGTCCGACGAACAGACTCACCTCGATTCCGGCGTCGTGACCAAGCCGCGCCATCTCACGAATTTCTTCGTCGGTCAACAGCATGATGCCGCTACCCTGCGAGACGCGGTGAATCAAAACGGATTGGCGCTCTGCTTCTTCGAGTACCGCCGCCAGCGCGCGCGGTCCTTCGACGCTTGGAATTTCGACGCGGTACTGCGCGCCATCCGGAAAACGCTTGGGCGAAGTCGGCAAATCAAACGCGTCGCCCGGCGGTAAACCCAGTTTGTTCAAGTACTCGCGTGTTTCCTGCATCATGTCCTTTCACCCAGAATTGATCTCTCGTAGGGGCACGCCTCGTGCGTGCCCAGGTTGGGTACCCGCAAGGGTCGCCCCTACAATTTCTATTCGCTCTTCAACCACACACGCATCGCGCCTGGCGCGCGATTTGCCCAAGCATAGTACGGAATCGCGGTCACACGGATCGAACGCGATGGCTGGGCTTGCTCATCCCGCGCGGTGCGATGCAAACGATTTGTCCAACCTGGGTCGGGCGGCGCAAGGCGCGCCGGAAATTCCAACTGTGTCACGCCATTCAACACCACCGCGCGAAATGTCGCGGTGATATCCGCTTTTGCCGAGACGACAACATCACGCAGATCAATCCCCGGATTGTCCGCGCCTTCGATGCAATACACGAGCGGTCCGCGCGTCAACGCGATGTGATCCTTGTTCTCGATGGCATATGGATGCGATTGAACGCGCCGCGCCGGCATCGGCAGATTCAGCGTGACGACATCGCCGTTGCGCCACTCGCGGCGAATCGCGGCGTACGAACCTGGGACAAGCGCGCCGTCGTACGCTTTGCCATTGATCGCGATGGTCGCGCCCGACTCGCACCAACCTGGGACGCGCAGATGCAAACCCAGTTCGCCTTCCGCATCTATCGCGAGGTTCACTTGCCCATCCCAGGGATAGCGCGTGTGTTGAGTCACGCCAACCGTTCGCCCATCCGCGAGCACACTGCGCGCATTGTTTTCGGCGTAGAGATGGACGAACACCTCATTTTGTCGCGTGCTGTAAAAATATCCTGGGAGCGACGCGAACGTGCGCGCGACGTTCGGCGGACAGCACGCGCATTCGTACCACGGTTCGCGGCGATGACTGCCGTCGTTCGCGAGGGGATTCTCGTAAAAGTACTCTTGCCCGCTGAACGAGACGCCGGACAACACGCCATTGTAGAGCGCGGTCTCCATCACATCCGCGTAACGCGCGTCGCCGTCGAGCGCGAGCATCCGCCACGCCCACATCACGAGCGCGATCGCGGCGCACGTTTCGGTGTACGCGCGCGAGTTCGGCAGTTCGTAATCCGCGCCGAACGCTTCGCCCTTGTGCCGCGAGCCAATGCCGCCGGTGATGTACATCTGGCGCTCGGTCAAACTCTGCCACATGCGTTCGAGCGCGGCACGCAAGGGCGCGTCGCCGGTTTCCGCGTACAAATCGGTTGCGCCGATATTCAAGTACGTCGCGCGCACCGCGTGCCCGACCATGCGACTCTGTTCGCGCAGCGGCGTGCGGTCTTGATGATAGTCATTGCCGCCGATCACACCGCGCCCGCGCACATCAATGAAAAATTGCGTTTGCTCCAAGTATTTGCGCTCGCCCGTCACGCGCGCCAATTCGATCAGCCCCATTTCGACTTCGGGATGACCGTCCACGCTCGCCCGCTTGCCCGGCATCGCGCCGAACGTATTGCAGATGTGATCGGCAAAACGGCGCGCGATGTTCAGCAAACGCTCACTGCCGGTCGCGCGCGCGTGCGCGACGGCGGCTTGGAACAAGTGACCCGCACAGTACATTTCGTGATTGTCGCGCAGATTCGTCCAGCGGTCGTTCGCCGTTTCACGCGCGTAAAACGAATCGAGGTAGCCGTCGGCGCGTTGTGAATCGCCAATCTCGGCGATCACCGTGTCCGCCATTTTCGCGAGTGCGGGGTCGGGTTCGGCGGCGAGCGTCCACGCAATTGCTTCGAGCCATTTGTACGCGTCGGTATCCGTGAACAGTCTGCCGCGAAACGGCGCGTTGATTTTGCCGGCGGCGCGGCGAAAATTATCGAGCGTGCCACTCTGTTCGAGTTGGGCGTACTGCGATGGAAGCGTGACCTCGCGATTGATTCGCATGCGTGGCGACCAGAATTCATCGCGCAATGTCACTGCATCGAGCGGCACGGGACGCAGATGCGCGTAAGGGCTGTGCCTTGTGTCAACAACAAATTTGGAATGTGGCATTTTGCTCACTCCTTTTAGAGCAATTTCCATTTGGATTTACGGTTGGTTTTGTAGAGACGTTGCACGCTTGGCGAACGTCTCTACAAAACCGTAAACCCAAACAGAATCCGCTCTAACCCAGCCGAAACGTCAGCGCGGTGACGGACAAGGGCGCAAGTTTCACTTCGGCTTGTCCGTCAACGATTTGCGCGCCGCCGAACGGTTGCGCCTGAACGATGCTGGGTTGCTCAAACGTATTCGTCGCTTTGGCGTTGGGACCGGTGAGCGACTCGCCGCTTTCGAACGCGGCGATCTTCCGATCCGCGACGCGAATCTGCACACGCGCGGATTCGTTGAGCATCCGATTCGTCGCAAAGACGTGCAAGCGATTGTCGTCGAGAATCGCGCTCGCGTCAATGTAGTTCACTCGCCCGTTCGTCTTGCCTTCGTACTCGGGTCCCTCGACTACCGGTTGCAGCGAGATGCCGTTGCGTCGCCGCGAGAACATTTCGAACGGATAAAAGATGGACTGCAGCACCATCGCGTCGCCGCGCGTGAGAATCGGCGCGATCACGTTGACGATCTGCGCGAGGTTTGCGATTTTCAAGACGTCGGCGTGGCGAATGAAACTGTTGAGGAAACCGGCGGCGACGAGCGCATCTTCGAGATTATACTCTTCTTCGATCAGGTGCGGCGCAAACTTGCCCGCGCCATCCGTCTGATGATTTTTGTACCAGACGTTCCATTCGTCAAAGCAGAGGTACGCGCGTTTGTTGCTGCGGCGTTTGGCTTGGACGAATCGGCACACCGCATCCATCTCTTCGATCTGGCGATCAATCGAATTCGTGATCGCGAGATAATCGAGCGTGTCGTTTTCGCGATTGCCGACGTAGCGATGCAGACTGACGTAATCGGCAAGGTCGCCAATGTATTCGAGAATTTGGCGATCCCATTCCATGTACGTCGGCAAGCCGATGGTGCACGAACCGCACGCGACCAACTCGATGGACTTGTCCACATCCTTCATCATCTTGGCGGCTTGCTGCGCGCGAATCGCGTACTGATCGGCAGGTACGTGTCCGAGTTGCCAGGGACCATCCATCTCATTGCCGAGACACCACAACTTGACCGCGTGCGGCGCGATACTCCCGTTCGCCGCGCGCAAATCGGAATAGCGCGTGCCGGCGGGTGCGTTGCAGTACTCGACCCAGTTGCGCGCTTCTTCGGGCGTGCCCGTGCCCAGATTGACCGTGATCATCGGCGTCCAATTCATCTGGCGCGCTAGTTTGATGTACTCGTCCGTGCCGATGCGATTGGGTTCGCTGCTCTGCCACGCGAGTTCGCGGATCGTGGGACGTTGATCGCGCGCGCCGATGCCGTCCATCCAGTGATAGCCGGACGCAAAGTTACCGCCGGGATAACGCATCGCGGTCATGTTCAACCGGCGCAGCGCGCCCAGCACGTCGGTACGAAATCCATCCACGTCTGCGTGCGCGCATGTTGGGTCGTACACGCCTTCATACACGGCGCGTCCCATGTGTTCGAGAAATCCGCCGAACACGCGCGGGTCCACCTTGCCGATCTGAAATTGCGTGTGCAGTGTGAGCGTAGTGAGATCCATGTTTGTTCTCCTGAAAAATGTAGGGCAAGTTTCCAACTTGCCAACTTCGCAAGCACATCAAGGCGCGTAGGCAGGTTGGAAACTTGCCCTACTTATTTGCTTGTCGCACCACAAAGTAAGGTTGGTTGTCCAGAGTTGCAGCGAAACCTGGGTAGAACCACGCGCGTCCTGACGAATCGCGCAACTCGATAAAGTACTCCAAGGCATACGGCGAGTCGGTGTAACCGGCAGGAATCGTCGCGCGGCGCGCGCCGTTCTCGCGCGTCATCTCGACGGCGCAATAACTCTCCGCCTGGTTCACGTGACGGTAGAAAAGACGCGCCGCGATGTCTTGCCCCAGGCACAGCTCCACCGTCACCGATTGCCCGCGTGTGAACTGCGTTGGCGCGATGTGCGAGCACTCTATCGTCGGCGGCATTTCATCGAGCGTTGCAAGCGGTGCTAACTTGTCCGCTGTGTCTTGTTCGCTTCGCGTCGCCGCGGCTTCGGCTCGGTCAAGCTCCTGTTCCATCGCACCCAGGTCTGCTTCGATGACCGGCAAGCGATCAGCCCAGTTGCCGCGCACATTCGGCATCAATCCAAATGTGATGTCGTCGCGATACACTCCGCGTGTCGCGGCGATGACGCCGACCCAGGATGCGCGCGCGAGCCGGTACTCTTTCACCGCCTCGCGCAGGCGACCCAGTTCGCGCGCGCGCGTGAATAACGCGTACGCGACACCCGCGCGCATCTTGGCGGCAAAGAATCGTCCCAGACCGCTGAGGATCGTCACGTCGGTCACCAAGCGTCGAAACTCTGGACGCTTGTCGTCCGCAACCTGGGATGCCGCCGCGTCCAGACATCGCGTTGCTTCGGCGGCGAGCACATCGAGCCACGCCGCAACGCATAGTGGCGAATAGCGCGCGCTGCGCTTGCCGCTCACGATCTCGTCCGCGAATTCTTCAATCTTGGAAAAGAGCACGGGGTCCATCGCGCTGACGTTGCCGAAGCGAATCGGCTCGTCGCTGTCGCGGCGGAATGGGTGCGGGAGCGTCTCGTCAACAATCGGCATGTTGGTGTAGATTTCGGGAAAGTACCAACCATAGTGCGCGGATGGCACGTGCGTTGTCGTCACCAGCGGCATGATGCGACTTGCGCTCGCCAACGCCTGCTCGACCGCGGATGCCGCATTGCCGAACTTGGCATTGAGATAGCGCCGCCACTGGCTGGCATCGGCATTCGGATTGTAGAGGAGCCGACCGTACAATCGGTACGTGTAAAGATACTTTTCAAAGTCGTGCGTTGGATTGAGTGAATCATCCGCGTACGCGCAACGTCCGCCGGGCAATCCCGAACCCAGGCGACCTTTGAACGATAGTGGTTCGCAAATCTCCACGCCTTGATAACCGCAAAACGTGCTGATGCGCCCCAAACCCGCCGCCAACCCTGGGTCACCCCAGAGCAATAGACGATTCGTGCCGGGCCACACGCGAACGAAAATTCCGTAACGACGATTGGCTTTCAAGAAATCCGCGTAACCATAACGCGTGTAGCGCAACGATCCTTCGCTCATGTTCATCAGGTTGCTCACAAACTGATCGCCGGCGGCGTGACGCCCATCGTGCTCGCGGTCGCGGATGGACGCGGGTTGGTAGGGCAAGCCCATGTGTTCGGCTGTGAACTTGGGAGAGATCGTGACCGGCATTCCCGTCGCGAGCGCAACATCAATCAGTTGCTGGTTGACACCTTTGGGGTGAAGATCAATTTCGATTCGCTTCCCGGACTGGACTGCGCCATCAAACACAGTGCGCCAAAATTCGTAACTGCCTTCGGGCACGCCACTCTCGCCGTGCACGCGAAACGAAACGCCGGCAATGTTCGGGCACGCGTCGAGCACTTGGCGCAACGCGTCGCGGCAATACGCCGCGTTATTTTCCGGGGTTAGCCCGGCGATGGTGTAATTCGCTTGCGGACTGTCAACCCAGTCGTACGCGTGCATCCAGAGACCGAGTTGAAAATGGAGACCGCGCGCGGCAGCGGCATCGGAGATAAAGCGGAGCGTTGCCAGGTTGCGGTCGCGCTCGGCATCGGGCAAGCCGACCGCGCGCACATGGTACCCCGGCACGTCAACCAGAAATGGATAAGCGAAAAGAAAATAAGCATCCAGAACATTGCGAACAAAATCGTAACCGAGTCCAAGCACGAGATGAAAGCGATTGAATCGCTGCGTCGCTAACATCGTCAAGTACTGGTTCCAAAAAGTCTGGTCATAATACCACGGCTTGTCTTCGACATCGCTGGCAAACAGACGCGCGATGCCGCGAATCGGACTGGCGGGTTGCTCGACGACCGGTGGCGAATTGAACAACGCGGCGAGCGGGTCAGCATGATTGCTCGCGCGATCAGCCAGTTCGAGCACCGCGTAGACCAAGCCGCGCGCATCGTTGCCGCACGCGAGGATGGCGGAGCGTCCATCAATCACACCGGGCATGACTGCCAATGACTCTGCCGCCGCCGGCAGTGAAACGCCGGCGCGATTCAAAGCGTTGCGCGCCACCGTGGCAGTCGGCGAAGCGACCACGATGATGGAATCGCCGTTCTCCGCGACAACGCCTCCAGCCGCCGATTTTTCCGCGCTGACGATCCCTTTACGAGACAAGGTCTCTCGGAGATGCGACACCGCCCAGGCGACCTGACTCGTTTGAGCAACCGGATCGGATGGATCGCGTACAATCAGAACTCGGCTTGTCATGCTCGATTGTCCCCTCAGCAGAGTATCCGCGAATCACGCGAATTTTTGTTTTTATTCGTAAAGATTCGCGAAATTCGCGGATCAAGACATCACGCGAACTCGCGGATCGCGTCCAGACTCGCGCCCATCGCCGCATCGGTCTCGCGCTCGACGATAATGTCCACGACAGCGGGTTTGCCGGATTTGACCGCGCGCTCGAACGCCGCGCGAATTTCATCGGGCTGGGTCACGCGTTCCGCGTACGCGCCAAACGATTCGGCGAGGCGAACGAAATCAATCCCGCGCCCGTCGTAGGTCAGGTCAACCGCGTACTCGTACTCGTACGCGTAACGCTGGTTCTGCCGAATCAAACTTAGGTAACCGTTGTTGACGATGACGACGATCACCGGCACGCGATACTGACACGCCATCGCGAGTTCTTCCATCGTAAAACCGAAACCGCCATCGCCGACCACCGCGACAACCGTCGCGTCCGGTCGCGCGACTTTCGCGCCAATCGCGGCGGGCAGATCGTACCCCAGTGTGCCTGCGCCGCCGGAGGCAAGGTAGGTGTACGGTCGCGCGATTTTTTGAAATTGTCCCGACCAGATTTGCGTCAGTCCACAACCGGTCGTGAACAACGTTCCCGAATCAAAATACTCGTTCATCGCTTGATACACGCGTTGCGGTTTGATCGGCGTTTGCGTGTAATCGGTTTTGCGCGCGAGTTTCACGCGATCCGCCGGAATATTCTTAACGCGTTCGGTTGGCGGACGCGAACCAGTGCGCGCTTTTGCTTCGGCGAGCAACGCGTCGAGCGCCAACCCGGCATCCGCGACGATGCCCAGTTCCGTCGGCACGATGCGCCCGATGTGATTCGGCTCGATGTTGATGTGAATGAATTTGCGTCCGCGCGTATACACGTCGAGCTTGCCGGTGTGACGGTCGCCAAAGCGACAACCGATACCCAGCACCAGGTCTGATTCGAGAAAGAACTTGTTGCCGAACGGCGTCCCAACCTGGATGCCGATGTGCCCGATATGCAACGGATGATCGGCGGGAATACCGCCCGTGCCCATGTACGTTGTGACGACAGGCAAGGAAAGAAATTCCGCGAACTCGATAAAACGCTCGCACGTCCCAGCCAAGAGTACACCGCCGCCCATAATGAGAATCGGTTTTTCGGCGGACAGCAACAATTCGATTGCCTTGGCGATTTGTTTTGGGTCGGGCGCGGGTTTCGCGATGGGCAGCGGCGCATCGGCTTGGGGATCGTACGCAATGTCCGCCAATTGCACGTCGAGCGGGAGATCAATCAACACCGGACCGGGTCGCCCTTCTTTCGCGACGCGGAATGCTTCGCGCAAAATCGTGGGGACTTGGTACGCTTCGGTGATGCACCAGGTTGCCTTGCACACCGGCTTGGCGATCTGCGCGATGTCCACACACTGAAACGCTTCCTTGCCCAGTTGCGCGCGCACGTTTTGCCCGGTGATCGCGATCAAGGGAATCGAATCAATCTGCGCGGTGTACAGCCCGGTGACGAAATTCGTCGCGCCGGGACCCGAGGTGCAAATCGCGAGCGCCATTTGACCGCACGCGCGAAAGTATCCATCGGCGGCATGGACCGCGCCTTCTTCGTGCCGCGCCAAAAAATGCCGGATTTGTTTCGATTCGCCCAGGTGTTCGTACACGGGATTGATCGCCGCGCCGGGAATGCCAAACGCCGCGCGAATCCCTTCGCTCTCCAGAATTTTTACTACGACTTCGGCTACTTGCATCGGGCAATCGTCTCCTTTGTAAAATTCCTATCGAACGGGCGCACAAAAGGGACAACCGACACTTGGTCGGCTGCCCTGGTTTCTTTTCTGCTGTGACAGTGGTCTACGTCACCTCAAGCCCCACAACCGACATGCGCGGCACCGAAATTTCCAGCCCATCGCTCGAAACTTTCGCGTCGTTAAATTCCTTGGGTCTCACCTCGTTCGGTTTTTCGAACGTGTTGTGCGCGTTCATCGCGCCGGCTTGCAGGACACGACCTTGCGCCTGGTTCGCCTTCATCCCGCGCACGAACGCATTCACCGCAATGTCTTTGTGCGGATTGGCGTTACTCAACGTGATGCGCAATTTGCCGTTCGCATCCACGGATGCCGAAACCGACACGGCGGGCACCGCATAGCCGGCGTGTTCGTAGGTTTCGCTCTGCACGTCCACCGGCACCATCGTCGCGTCTTGATGCACGGAGTACATTTCGAACACGTGGTAACTCGGCGTGAGCAACATCTTTTCTTTTTGCGTGAGGATCATTGCCTGGAGCACATTGATCGTCTGCGCGATGTTTGCCATCCGCACGCGGTCGCAGTACTTGTTGAAAATGTCGAACGTCGTCGCCGCGACGATCGCATCGCGCATCGTATTTTGCTGATACAGGAAACGCGGATGTGTGCCCGGCTCGGCGGCGAACCAGGTGCCCCACTCGTCAACGATCAACGCCACTTTTTTCCCCGGATCGTACTTGTCCATGATCGTCGCGTGCCGGCGCACCAGTTCATCCATGAAGAGACCCTTGGAAATGATCTCGATCCACTCGGCTTCGTCGAACTGGGTTGCAGAGCCGACGCGCGATCCATCGGGCAATCGTTTAACGGAGGTGTAATAGTGCAGCGCGAGACCGTCCATGTAACGTCCGCCGAATGTCTGTTCCTGCCCGGCTTTTTCCATCAGCACTTGCGTCCAATGATAATCGTCGTTGCGCGGTCCGCAAGCGATGCGAAACAATTTGTTGTCGTCGTAGTTGCGCGCGTACAAACCGTACCGCCGATATTCGTCCGCGTAGTACTCGGCAGTCATACGTCCGCCGCAACCCCAGTTCTCGTTGCCGACGCCAAAGTATTTTAGTTTCCAGGGTTCAGCGCGACCGTGCGCGCGGCGCAAATCCGCCATCGGACTCGTACCGCCAAACGTCATGTACTCGACCCACTGCGACATTTCTTGCACGGTGCCGCTGCCGACATTGCCACAGACATACGGCTCGCAGCCCAATTGATCGCACAGTTCCATAAACTCGTGCGTGCCGAAATGATTGTTTTCGACGACGCCGCCCCAGTGCGTGTTGATCATCGTCGGTCGCTTTTCGCGCGGTCCGATGCCATCCATCCAGTGGTACTCGTCGGCGAAGCAGCCGCCGGGCCAGCGCATTACCGGCGCCTTGATCTTTTTCAGCGCCGCGACGACATCCTTGCGAATGCCGCGCACGTTCGGAATCGCCGAGTCTTCGCCGACCCAGTATCCTTCGTAAATGCAGCGACCCAGGTGTTCGGAAAAATGTCCGTAAATGTTTCGATCAATCTTGGTCTTGGCGATTTTGACGTCCAGCGTAATCTCGTTCATGAATTCTCCTTGGCGTATAAATAACATCGCACCATGCGCCCATCGGTCTCGATATTCGGGGGATCGGTCTGGCGGCAAATGTCCATCACATGCGGGCAACGCCCCGCGAATTTGCATCCAACGCGGCTGTACTCCTTGAAATCAATCGTGCCCAGTTCGATGTGCTTCGCCCAGGTCTCGCGCTTACTCGCAGTCGGTTCAGGCACGGATTCCTTTAACAGTCGCGTGTACGGGTGCAACGGATGATCGAGCACGGCTTCGACTGGACCGGATTCCACGACAAAGCCGCGCAACATGATCGCGATGCGGTCGCTAATATAGTACGCCGTGGCAAGATCGTGGGTGATGTAGAGGACGCTCACCTTTTGCTCGTCGCGCAATTTTCGAAAGACATTCACGATTGCCATACGCAGAGACGCATCCACCATCGAAACCGGCTCATCCGCCAGGATCAAACGCGGGTGCGGAATGAGCGCGCGCGCGACAGACACACGTTGGATTTGTCCGCCGGAAAGTTCGTGCGGGTACCGTTTGTTCACCTCATCGAGTGACAACCCGACTTGATGGAGCGCCTCGTCAACCACCGGAACCGCCGCGCGATGATTCGCTGCTCTGCCAAAGTTCACGGCGGTGTCGTACAAATAATCCTCGACCCGGCGCAAGGGGTTGAACGTCTCGAACGGATTCTGGAACACCGGCTGAACTTGCTTCATAAAGTCCAGCACGTCGGCGCGCTTGCGAATCTGTGTTACGTCACGACCCTCGAACAACACCTTGCCCTGGGTTGGATCCAGGTCGTGCAACAGCAAGCGCGAAAGCGTCGTCTTGCCGCTACCGCTTTCACCGGCGAACGTAAATATCTCGGGCTTGGCGTTTTCAAGCGCGAAGGACACGTCGTTCACCGCCGTCAGACGACTGCCGGCAATGAATCCGCCGATGTGGAACGACACCGTCACGTGCTGGACATCGAGCAATTTGCCATTGTCGCTCATCGAGCCGCCTCCTTGACGAGATGACATGCTACTCGATGACTCGCGCCCAGCTCGATCATCGTGGGGACCTCGGTGCGGCAAACCTCCATGGCGTGCGGGCAACGCGGGTGGAAACGGCAGCCGCTCGGCGGGTTGGCAAGGTTTGGCGGTGCGCCGCCCAGACTGGCTCTACCGGACTTGTCACCGATCATGGGCAGCGAGTGAATCAAATGTTGGGTATAGGGGTGGCTCGGCGAGTTGAAAATAATTTCGGTGGGCGCTTCCTCGACGATGCGACCCGCGTACATAATCGCCACGCGGTCGGCGACGTTGGCGTGAACCGCCATGTCGTGCGTGACCAAGAGCACGGTGTTGCCGCTGTCAGATTGAATGTCCCTAAGCAGTTGCAACACACCGCGCTGGACGACGACATCGAGTGCGGTCGTCGGCTCGTCCGCGATAATCAAACTGGGATGGAAGACGGTGGCGAGCGCAATCGCCACGCGTTGCCGCATGCCGCCGGAAAGTTGATGCGGAAATGAGTTGAGAATCTCGGCGGGCAGTCCTAGTTTGTTGACATGCTCGCGGATTTGATCGAGAAATACTTTTTTGTTGGGGATGCCCTCGTGCGTACCGACAATGTCCTCGAAGGATTGGATGATACGCCGGACCGGGTTCAACACGCTCATCGAGCCTTGCATCACATAAGAGATTTCTCGCCAGCGCACACTCTGACGCAACTCTTCCGGATCAATGTGAAGCATGTCAACATCATACGACCCGAATTTGTAGCGCACACTGCCGTCGGCAACTTTCAACGGTGGTTTGACCGTGCCGGAAAGCACCTTGATCAGAGTCGTCTTACCACAACTCGATTCGCCGGCGATACCGTATATTTCGTTGGGTGCAAGCGTGAACGTTACACCGTCCACCGCGCGCACGGTTCGCGAAATACCGTACACTTCGGTTCGATAAAACGCGCGGAGGTTTTGCACAGTTAGCAACGACATCGCTCAACCCCCAATCCGCCGGAGGCGCGTCCGGGGATCAATGTATTCGTTCACGCTCGAAAAGAGCAAGTACAGTCCGAGGAACAGGATGATGGCGATGACGACCGGCGCGGCAAGCCACCACCAGACCCCGGCGACCAGGGCTTGGTGCTGATTCGCCCAAAAGATCGCAGTCCCGATGGTGGGGAGCGTCACGTTCGACAGACCGAGGACGCTCAACGTGACCTCCAAGCCAATTGACCAAAGCATGTTGTTGATCGTAGTCGCGAACACGACGGGCAGGACAAAGGGCAAATGCTCGTTCAACGAGATCCGGAACGCGCCCGTTCCAGAGTAAACCGCAGTCTGCGTGAACGCGCGTTCTTTGAGACTCAAGACCTGGGAGCGAATCAAGCGCGCATCCCAGGGCCAGCCGAACAAACCCAGGATGACCGCGAGCGTGACGAGACTCATACTACCCTTGAGCAGGAAACTCAGCAGAATGAGCACGGGCAACACCGGCATGACGACGAAACTATCGTTGACGGACATGAGCGCGCGGTCAATGAACCCGCCGCGATACCCTGCCGTAAGACCCACAAAGATCGCGATGATGCGGGACACGATTGCCGTCATTAAACCCAGAAAGAGCGAGTTGCGGACCGCAAACGCCATCCACCAAAAAATGTCCTGACCCCGCGAACTGGTGCCGAACCAGTGCTCCAGTGATGGGGGCATGTCCGCC
Source organism: Chloroflexota bacterium (assembly GCA_016219275.1). NCBI lineage: Bacteria > Bacillati > Chloroflexota > Chloroflexota bacterium. The sequence goes on along the minus strand of JACRBM010000095.1, from coordinate 3,469 downwards.
GGCACTCTAAATGTCCGTCCTGGGTCGTGCGGCGAGACTACCGACAGCGCCGACATGATCAAAATCGCTACCAAGAAAATAAAGGCGACCCGAAAGCGACCATCGTGCTTGAGCAGATCGCGAATAACCCTCAGCATCGTCTATCCTCCTATTGGTGACGTACCCGCGGATCGAACAACGGGTAGAGCAAGTCGAGAATGAGAACGGAGGTGGCAACCCCAATAATCGAAAAGATCGCGATCCCCATAATCAAACTATAGTCGTTTGCCATGACCGCCTGGAGCGTGAGCATGCCCATCCCCGGATAACCGAAAACGACTTCCATGATGAGCGCGCCGTTAAAGATCATGCCGAGTTGGAGCGCCAAGCCGGTCACCTGGGGCAACAGCGCGTTGCGGATGACATAGCTAAAGAGAATCCGGCGCGGACGCAACCCAGCCGTTTCCGCGTAGACCACATAGTCTTCGGAGATAATGTTGGAAGTCAGCGATTTCATGCCCAGGAACCAGCCGCCCATACCGACGATGACCAGACTAATCGCCGGGAGCATCGAGTGCTTGATTACGGTCAACACAAAGTTGAGACTCCACTCGACGCGTGTTCCCGCCGGATATGCGCCACTAAACGGAAAGATTGGTATGAAATACGCGAACACCACGAGCAAGACCAACGCCATGATGTAATAGGGAATCGGTCGGACGGCTTGGCTCAACACGTCAATCACGTGCATGACGCGGCTTTCGGTGTAGTAACTGGCGATGCCTCCGAGCAAGTTGCCGACGACCCAGGAAACAATGATCGAAGTGAGTAACAAACCAAGCGTCCAGGGCATGGCACGCGCGATCAGCTCAGTCACCGGCGTTGGGAACGTGGAGAGCGAAGGACCCAGGTCGCCCCGGAAGAGACGCCCCCAGAACGCGAGATATTGTTCCAACGAGCTACCTTTCAGCCCATACATCTCGTTCAACGCCTCCCGCAGGTGGATGACGGCTTCGGGATTGACTTGCCCGCCGCTCATCATCATCTGGCTGACCCGAGTCTCTACCGGGTCGTTCGGCGAGAACCGGGGAATGATGAAGGTCAGGGTAACTCCCAGGAACACGACCATGACGTACTGTCCGAGTCGCGGGAGAAGATAGCGAAGTAAAAAGTTACGCACTGGTTATACCTCGGTTGTTGGTTGGTTCGGGACGCTTCGCGCAACTCCCGAACCAACCAACAGAACCGCTGCTACTTCGCCTTGGGCTTGATCTTTGGGAACATATACTTGGTGTTAGCCCAATTGGCAACCGGGTTGGTGTAGGGGTTCTCTGCGGTCGGGAATCCCTCCCAGTAGGTCTCGTCGACGACCGAGAACACGTTGTAGGACATGATCGGGATGGTCGGCTGCTCGCGCGTGGCGAGTTTGACAAACTCTTTTCCAAGCTCGAGCCCCTTCGGGTCGTCAAAGTCGAGATTCTGGATCTGGTCAATGATCTTGTCGAGTTCGGCATTCTTCCACCGGAACCAGTTGCGGGCGACTGACCGCTCGCCAAGTGGACGCAAGTACGTCGAGTGCCAGGACTCGAGGAAGTAGAACAGGTCCGGGTGACCGCCCCAGGTCTCGATCGTCCAACTCAAGTGGGCGTCGAACTCGCCCAGCGAGGGAAGGTTGGCCCGTGTCGCGCTGTCCCGCACATCCGCGAAAGAGTCAATGCCGAATTCCTTCCAGTTCTCGGCGATCATAGCCGCCGCGCGGTTCATGATCGGCCGCGTCTCCCCTTCGCACATCAACGGAATCTTCCACGCCTCACCATTCGGCTTTAGCCACATTTTGTTGCTGTCGCGCTTAAAGCCCTTGCTTAGCAACAATTGCTCCGCCGCCTTGACATCGTACTTCCACCAGCCCATGCCGATGGACTTGCGGATCTCGGCTGCGTCCGTGGGCACGAGGTTGCCCAGGGCTTTGCGCGCCTCGTCGGCGATACGTTTCGGCGCCTCCGAGTCCCATGGCTTGTACGGCTGCCCGCCCACATCAATCGTAAAGTCTTTCAGCCACTGTTCGAGCGGATCGAAGTAGTACTTGGGGTAAAGCCCGGTGGGTGGAACGTGAATCCCTGAAATCGTCGCCGCGCCGCGGTAGGACGCCATCGCCACTCGCACGATGTCAATCGCCAGGGTTAGTGCCCAACGAACCTCCTTCATTTCGTAAGGTGACTTGGCGAGGTTGAGCATCACCGCCGGAAGTGTGGGATCCGGGTGCGCCCACGGGAACGATTTGAACCAGCCCTTAGAGGTCGGGTTGGTCTTGGCAAGGGTGATCATGCCTTCGGGTGCGATGTCGTGGATAACGTCGAGGTCTTTGGCAGTCTGGGCAATGACTTTCTTGTCGCTCGGACCTGGGGCAATGTACATCGCGTACTTGGGACCGGGCATGCCAAAGCGCGCGAGCGTGGTGCGCTGCCAGTCCTCGCGCCGCTGCCACACGTACCAGTTGCCGTTGGGATCGAAATCCTTGAGGACATAGGCGCTCAGGCTGAGAGGGGGATTGAACTTGAACGCCACGGGATCGGCTTGTTTCTCGAACACGTGCTTGGGCATGATCCAGCAGGCAGACCATCGCACGGTGAAGAGACCGTGGAAGCGGGAGTTGGGCTTGGTGAGCTTGAAGACGACCGTATAGTTGTCGGGCTTTTCCATGCTTGCAACATAAGACTGGAACTGACCGGTGTAAGCCAATCCTGCGGTCTTCTTCTGGATGTCCACGGTGTAGATCAGGTCATCGGCGGTGAACTCGACACCATCACTCCAGTAGATGCCCTTGCGGAGTTTCACTGTCATCTGAGTAAAGTCTTTGTTGTAGATCGGCTTTTCCTCAGCCAGTGAATTGTCCCACACGCCGCTGATGCCCGCGTCGGGGTCAATGTACCAAAGAGCATCGAGACCCAACTGCTGCAGACCGGTTGATGCGCTCTGGATGCCAGGTCTCCAACGGTTAAAGTCGTCGGCGGGGACCACGCGTCCAGTCGGGTTTTCAAGGATGAGAGTCTCGCTCCTGGGAACTCCCGGCGCGACTTCTTTCCCCACCGCGGCGGCGGTGGGCTTGGGAACCGCAGTTGCTGCTGGTCCTGCAGTGGGTCCGGTCGCTGGAACTGCCGTTGGCGCAGCCGGTCCGGCGCAAGATGCCAACGCACTGCCAGCGGTGAGGAGACCCAGTTGAATCAAAAACTCACGTCTTGTGATCCTGAACTCGCTCATTTCGCTCCTCCTGAGTTTACTAGACATGAAAGGTTTGGACACGTTAGGATCAGTTCATGGCATAGCACTTCTCCTTCTTGGGTTGCAACTCTTTTGTAACTACTCAGCCAACCCACATTTACGCCGATGAAAAAACAAATTTATCCGCGAATAACGCGAATTGCGCGAATAAGAAGAAAAAATTAGCGAAGATTCGCGTAATTCGCGGATAAAGGAACGATGGCTGAGTAGT